>JAYSYX010000308.1:0-8494 GCA_043727235.1 Bacteroidota bacterium | reverse complement strand
TTTTTATTGCTTAGCAAATGCATACTGGATTGAAAGACTTACGCAGAATTATGATAGAATATTTTTCTCATTGCATTCAAAATATGGAAAGACTTCTCCAGTAGGCTGGGGAGCATATGATGCTAGAAAATTGAAGTCACTGAGAGTACTTGGTAATACTAATCTTGAAGACTTTAGAGGTGTGTTAGAAGAAGATGCCCTTTATTTTGCACCCAAGTATAAATTTCCACGGAAAATCCATTATTTTATTAATCTTATAAGTATTATGAAGATTATTTTACCTATTTGGTGGAAGAAACATAAGAATACTTATTTCCCTCAACCCTTTTTTATTAGGGAATCCGAAATAGTAAATCATAAAACATTTGTAAGTATAAATGACGCTAGCGTAATTGTAAAGCAAAAATATTTAGAAGATGTGCGGGCTTTAATCATTAAGAATCGAAAAAATATTGTGCGCCATTCAATTAGATTTTCAAAGAAGCAATGTTCATATTTCTCATTAACTAAATACCTACCGACTAAGTATATACGGGTATTTATTTATGATACTGACAAAAGATTGAGAGACCTGCGGCATTCAGGTTTAATTCCTGAATTAATTGCAACGATAGAAGTAAATACATCACGAATAAGAACAATTGATATTTTTAACGGCATTGTTGACCAACATGGGAAATACAGGATCGTATGGCATAAAAATTGGCATGGGAATAAAGAAAAAATTTCCCTCCTTATGGATGCTGAAATTCTACCATAAAATACCTAGAAGTATTCTTTCACATTTAAAATTGTATGTATAGAACAGAAGAAAAATGGGCAATTTACTGCGATATTATCTGAATAACTTCTTTATATTTTAATATTTTATCTTTCAGAAGTGCTTCTGCAATTAAAATTACACTCTCCCATATATGCGTGTCAGTTTTTTCACCATCAATATTGTATGTGAAAAATGATTCGGTATAAGCCATCATGTACTGCATATACAGTGACACAACATCAATCGACCCAAAAAAGTTAGTCGCTACCTTAAAACTCATTTCAAAATCATTTTGAGCAATTATTGCATTTAACTTTCCTGTAAACTTTTTTTCAGCGACAGGACCAGCGAGTGCCGCCATAATGTATTTTTCTAATTTAATTCGACTTTTGATAGAATCATCATAGTCAGGATTGAATTTAAACTTTGAAAGCATCACGTGGCCTAAGGTATTATTTTGTTCATTTTCAATAATAGTTACATGCTTAAACCGAAGTCCCATTTCTATGCATGCTATTGCATGACCTGCTTCATGGTATGCAATTCTGTGGAGGGTTTTATCTTTCATTTAAATGTGATTGACAATCGTAGTTTTTGCTAAAATAGTAATAAAAATGGTTTATGGAAAATAGAGTTGCACTAATCATATCTTACTTATTCGTGATTGAGGTATGAGTAATTTAAACCCTGCCAAAAGAACAAGCGATGGGCTGTTATTATAAGGCTCAATGTTTAAAGATCTAAATTTAAAGCCGGTTTCCAAATGTGCGATCGGATGCCTCGTTCCTGATATTTAATTAAAAGAAAGGCGCCTGTTGCCTATTTTCATTGAATTTTTATTTGAAAAGTATAAAAACCCGGAATGACTTAAAAATCCATATTAGAGTAGGAGCATAAGACAGTCTTTCTTCCTAAATTTCATAATAAATGTAAATTGTGCATGAAATTTTCATTTTTCCCTTGTTTTCTATTTATAGAGCAAATATATTTACATCGACAATTCTAATGTAAACTTATATAAAACTGATTTTCTAAAATCAAAATTATCTACTAGCGAAAGAAAAACCACCAGAGAAACGAGTCTCGTTAAGCTTCTCAATTTAAATTGAAAGTACCCCTAAGGTGCTATAAACACACAAAAGTTCACTCATTTTATTTGTAAAAAGGATAATTCCGTTGATTAATCACCGGATACAATTCTTAAATGTCCCAATTCAGGACACATTTTTTGTTATATAAATAACTGAAAAGCACCCCCGTAGGGGTGCTGATTCGGCGGGTGAAGATGTTAGAGGTTGACGCCTGCGTTTCCCTTCCCGCCTTCCTGCAGAGATACTGGGTCACCGGTATCCGCAGGTTTTTTTAAAATGTTCTTAAAATTCTTTATAAAAAGATGGGGGAAGACTCTTCCCTAACAGAAAACAAATTCTCGCCCCCCATCCGCTACGGGCGACCATACCTGCCCGTAGCTTTTTTAACTATCTATAATAAATATACTCCTATTAAAATAGTATGTCAACCGGTAAAGATGGTTTCAATTAACTTCTTTTTACCGTTCCGGATCAAATAAGATTCCTACATTCTTTCCAAATACCTATCCGGTATCACTAAAATAAATTCTCACCTAAATTAAAAATTTTAAACAAACAAAATGAAAAATCAAATCAAAAAGTATGGATTTAAGGACGAGGTCCTTGAATCCAAGGTTCAAACAGAACTCGAAAAAATTGAAGGCCATGCCAAAACAGACGTAAGTATCAATATCACGAACGCTGCAAACGCATTGAAGTCAATTATTGACCATGTCATTACAGAGATCGAAACATTAAAAGCACTTGTTGCAAAACACTTCCAACCGGAAATTCAACGATTAACCTCTGAATGTGATGAAATTGATCTGGTAGGGTTGCAGACAGCAAGTGCGCACCAAATTGGAAAGCTCAACAATGAGATCAGGGATGTCAATGCCGATTTAAAAAGAAGTCCTCAAATTGATTATGACTGGAAAAAACGTACATGGGTCCTCTTAGCTATTGCAGCCCTTTGTGCAATTGATGCTATGTCAAATTATCAGGCATTCCAAGTGTTAACCGGAAGTTTGTTAGCTGCGATCATATTGTCAATTGCTACCGCTGGGGCACTGATGGCCGGTGCGCATGTCATCGGACAAAAAGCTAGAGCTGCCCAAACAGAAAAGGCAAAACGAATTTGGATCTTCGGGGCATTAATCGGGGCATGGTTGATTTTTTTGTTTTTAGGCACATTAAGACAGACGTTTTCGGATGGTGGACTATTAAATTCCCCGTTAATCTGGGCAACCTTTAATCTTCTGTTTTTCGGGATCGCATTGTTGTTGGCTGCACTGAAACTACCTACAAAAAAGCAATGGCTCGAATATAAGACGCAAACCGAAATGATGCAAAAACTCATTGAACTGCAAAAGAAAAAGGAAGATCTGTTAGGACAAGTTCGTGCAAGTGAGGAAAGAGTCAATAAATGTCAACAGGATATTAATATGATCCGCAGATACGAGGAAGAAACCTGCTTCGAGTTGGATCGAAACTGTGAAAGAATAATTGCTCTGTGCGTGAAAGACAATGATTTGAAAGGCGGAAACAATACTAAATTATTAAAATAACAACTCAGAAATATGAAACAGAATAATTTTATTCATGCACTGCTGATCGGAATTTCAGCAGTGTATTTTTCCGGTTGTAAGTCGGAACCGGTAACACAGGATGTATCAATTGTCCTTGACGAAACCGAAGAATACTTTACCCATATCTCTATTGAACAATTCAAAGAAATATCCGCATTAACGGAAAATAAAAGTTATGGAGAAAGTGTCAGGATTCAGCCTATCACTGAATTTGGATTAAATGACATAAAGTCCTTTAAAATTGATCCTGTGCCAAATAAGTTGCTGGGTAATGATTATACCAAAAAAGCGGAGTTAAATAATTATTACTCCGAAATTGAAAAGACCTTAACAGAATTACACAAAGGAAAGCATGAACGAACAGGGTCAGTGATATATAAGATCATGTCGGAGGAATTGAACCGGTTAAGTGATTCAAAAGCTGACCGCAAAGTGCTCATTATTAATTCTGACCTAATGGAAAAGTCTTTTGTTGATTTCTATTCGGCTGTAAATTTCAATCAGTTAAGAGCTCAACAGGAAAAAATGCAAAGTGTGTTAATTGAACAATACCCGTTAAAGAAATTAAATGGTATTGAAATTCATATTGTATATAGCCCGCTGGACAAATCAGATAATGCCCGATTTGAAATTATCTCCGGATTTTATAAAAATTGGTTTGAGAATCTTGGTGCGAGGGTGTTCATTCAAAGTAATCTACGAAAAGCATAGATATGAATATTCTCACCTTTATTTTAAATGCGATATGGAAATTACTTAAATTAATTCTATATGCATTTATCCTTTTTGGATACGCTGTTTCGCGTCTACTCGCAGTGATTTTTGAACATATAGCACTTTTATTAAAAGCCGTGCTTTCATCAAAAAAATTACCATGACTTCATTCATTGATATAATCGTCAATTTAATCAGTAATATTTTTAAGGAGCTGACTAAATTAGTTGAGTTTTTAATTGCTCTTTACAGACCAAAGGGCTATGATGCGAAATTTACGCACGCCTCCGAAATCCTGAAAAAGAAAAACAAAGGGTTCAGTTTGGGAGCGTACCAGTCTATGGATCTGAAAACTTCCTTTCAGCATTTAATAGTCTCAGGTCCAACTGGGGTAGGTAAAACTTCGATGGTAGGTTTACCAACACTTACAAACATTCATGGAAGTGGAAGTATTGTTGTACTTGATTGTAATAAAGAGTTGTATCCTGCTGTTGGAGACTTGTATAAAGATTATAAAACATACGTCATTAATTTTTCTGATCGTGAAGGAAATGAAAGTGACGGATGGAATCCTTTACCTGAAAATGTTGCTGATCTCCCGAATTTTACCGACAGGATATCCAACTTAGTACATGGCGATACAAGAGATAAATTCTGGCAGATCCAGAGTGCTGAATTATTAACAACATTAGCCGAGCCGTTATACAAAATTGATCCAAAATACCGGACTGTTCCAAACCTTCTTTTACTCTTAAATACTTTGGCTGCAAAAGAAGAATTGTGTAATAAATTCATGGCTAAATATGCAAGTCCGAACACATGGCTCGAATATCTGGCATTTCATAAAAACTCAGCCAACACAAAGGCTAGTATCCTAAGTTCAGCAAAGGCCACAATTTCTGTGTTTCGACAGGAACATATACAACTAATCACAAGTAATGCAACATTTGATATCACTGACTTGCGTAAAGAAAAATCAATTGTGTTCATTCAAACAAATCCTGCAGAACTAGAAAAATACAAACTCCTCATCAGTGAATTTTTTAATCAGTTGATTGGATTTATTTTATCTGACTTACCAAATAAAGAGGATGAGAATATGTTTCTAATTTTGGATGAAGCGGGAGTTTACAAAATTGAAGCATTACCTCTTGGTATTGTACAGGCACGTAAAATGCGATGTGGCATAATGATGCTCGTGCAAAGTGAACAGCAATTATACAACCTGCTTTCCAAAGAAGAAGCCTCCACGATCATTTCCAATTGCTCACGCCTCGTACTTACTAATGCACCGCTTTCAACCGCACGAGAAGTAGCTGAACTTTCCGGGAAGATCCAGTATAAGGATGAAGACAATATTACCCGCATCAGAGAATTAATTTCTGTGGATGAAATACGCTCCATGAAAACCGATCAAGGCATTTTGATTTCCGGACACTATCGACCTTCCCTCATTACATTAAAACCGCATTATTTGGATAAGAAAATGAAAGGCATCACTTCACAGGATCCTCCACAATTAAAAAGAAAATTACCCGATGGTCCTGTTCCGAGATTACCCATCGAGGAATTGATTTTACCGGATAAAAAAACTAAATAAGATATGGAAGATAACTTTGACAAACGAAAGGTATGGCGTGAACTAAAACGAGAATACCGGAAAAACCGCAAAGAGTACACTCTAGTGTTTTCATCAGAATATGCATTTCAATTGGAAAGTTTGGCAAAAGAAAAAGGTATGCTGGTACCCGAATTTATCAGATCCCTGCTGAAAGCATATCAAAATGATACCGGATATATTCTCCCGAAAGAAAACGAACTCAAAACATTGATCCTTGAGATGCGCAAGGTTGGAAATAACATCAACCAGATCGCAAGATATATCAATACGAATAAAGCAATAAGCATAAATGAATTTCAAACGTTACAAGACCGTCTTTCAGACCTTGAAAAACTAATTGTTACTTCTTTGACCTATCCCAGTAAAAAAGAATAATGATTATTAAACTGATACCCGTTAAAACAAAAAGCAGATTAGCAAGTATCCTAAATTATATCGCGACTGACAAAGGACGGATTGAAGACTACAAGAATCAAGGGCTTTTTCATAATGTAAAGAGTATACAACTCGAAGATCTACGAAAAGAATTTGAATATAACTATGATGAATATGCAGGTAAACGCAGTAATGGAAATATTGCCATGCATATTATTCAAAGTGTCTCCCCTTTAGATAAAGATAAAATGAGTTTGGAAATAATGGATGATATTACTTCTGCTCTTTTAAATAAAGCTTATCCTCATGCACTTGCTTTTGGTGCACATCATAAAGAACAATCACATTGGCATACACATACGATTGTTTCTGCAAACGAATTTATGAGTAAAACATCTACCAGACTGTCTAAGGAAAAGCTGTTTGAAACACACAAATATATACTCAATTATGTCCACGAAAAATATCCTGAATTAATGACCACGATTGATATTTCCAACTGGGGTAAAAAATTACACAACGAAAAAGAATACTATATGAAAAAGCGAAATCCGGATTTAAAACTTACCAAAGAAGAATTGCAGGAAAAAGTACAGGATATCTTCCGTACTTGTGAATCATCAAAACAATTCTATGCACTCCTTGAGTTTGATGGGTTTCAGACCTATAACTACAAAGACCGTGTGCAAGGAATTTACTTTGGTGATGACAATAAAAAAATGCGATTCTCCCGCCTCGGTATAGAACAAGAGCATATAGAAGCTATCGACAAACAGTATGAGCGCATATTGGAACTGAAAGAAATGCAGAACCCGGGTAACAAGATCACTCTTGATCGATATCAATTCGAGGCATTGATGGAAGACCGCGAATATGAAATCGAAAAACCAGACCCAAACCTTGATGAAGAAGTCAAAAAGATGCTAGGGTATCCGATCCATGAATCTAAAAAAGGAATTGAAATTGATGACGCATTTTATGAGGACTTCAAAGATGAAATAGAAAAAGATTCTCTTAAATGGAATAGAGATGTTATGAATAAGAATACTGAAAAGGAGCCAGACAAAGAAAGAGAATTATAAAGGTGCAGGATATCCTGCCAAGATCGCTTTCAGATATAGCCGAGGCTCACGAGACAGTCTGAAAGCTATCTTGCAGTGGAAATTTCATATTAGTATTTTTTATATATGTATTTTATCCCTGTCCTAATCTTGGAAATTGAATTTAATGTGATGCGTTTTTTTATGAATGTTCTGAAAGATTATTCACGAAAAAATATGCAGCAAGAATTCAGCTACTGATGTTTTAACCGAGCCGGACGATTCCTTTTTTGAAACCGGTGTTTGCAAATCTCTGACTCCTATTAGCAAAAGACCTTGAACCCATTTACAATCCCACGTTTTGGTTTTGAGCATGCAACGCCAAAAACAAATGGTGGGTTGTAACAAGGTAGTCATCGGATGAAAAAAGAAATGGTCTGTTAAAACTCAGGAGCAGCTGACGGCTTTCCGTGAGGTAAGACAAGTGCTTTCCTCAGAAGGATGAATGAGGAGAGCATATGTTTTATAGTCCGGTTTTCGAAAAAACCGTCAATTGCCCGCAGGCAAAAAAAATATTTTTCATCAGCATTTTTTTCGGTATGATTTCTTTCGAAAAAGCAAAAAAAATACTATCTTCACAGGGCAGAAATTATTCTGATGATGAAATAAAAATCATCATGAATGTTTTGCAACAAATTGCATATTTCGAATACATATCTCATAAAAACAAAAATAAAAGAAATGGAACAGGTAATTATTTACACAAGGGTGAGCACCGACGAACAGGCTGACAAAGGATATAGTTTGCGGGATCAATTAGACCGTCTTCAAAAATATTGTGCTTTAAAAGATTACGTAATAATAAAACATTATCAAGAGGATCATTCGGCTAAAACGTTTGATCGCCCGGAATTCAAAAAATTATTAGAATTTATTAAACAAAATAGAAAAGTAGTAACACAACTTCTGATAGTGAAATGGGACAGATTTTCAAGAAATGCTACAGATGCACTAATAATGCTTCGAAATCTTGAGAAAATGGGGGTAGCTGTGGAAGCAATAGAACAACCTATTGATTTGAGCGTTCCTGAAAATAAGTTGATGTTGTCATTTTATTTGACTGCACCAGAGGTTGAAAATGACAGGAGAGCAATGAATGTAATAAATGGAATGCGCCGAGCAATGAAAGAAGGTAGATGGGTAAGCAAACCACCTCTTGGATTTAAATTCATTTATGATGAAAAGCAAAAACCCTTGCTGATAAAAAGCGACAAGGCAGCATTGGTCAAGGAAGCCTATGAATTATTTTTAACAGGAAATTT
>JAYSYX010000307.1:0-3297 GCA_043727235.1 Bacteroidota bacterium | reverse complement strand
AATAGGTATGTTCCTGAAGTAAGTCCTGCACAATAACATAAGAAAATAATCCAAAGAAATGGATCTGTAAGAGATTCCAATACGTCATTTTTGCGGAAAAAATATATAAATACTGTTATGAAACATAAAATATATGCAAGGGAGCAAATGATTCCAAACAGTTTCTTCTTAATTATATTATAGGTCGAAAGAAATTCCAGGCAGAGAATAAATACTATTGCAGTCGGAATACTATTGATCCCGGAAATAAGGATTGAGAAATAATACGTTTGAAAAATAGCATTTAATCCGTCTCCTTCGCCGAGATCAATATATAATGCTACAAAAAAACTGCCTATGAATACCGATGATATCCATATCGATAAAGCGTATATCCAACCATTTTTCATTAATATATATTTTGATCCGAATAGAATCTAAAATTTTCGAAAAAAGCATAATATATTACTACGAGGATGCTTATAGATGCATAAATGAGCAAAATTATTTGCAATAAAGTCCCTTTGAATTGCATATCTGTAACTATATTGTCGCGCTGAGCTGAATATTTCAATTGTATCATTGCCTTTAGGTTTACTAAAATGGTAATGATGGGCAAACCAACCATTATCATAAGGGTAAGGAGAGAGGAGACCCTGTCTACCGGAATTATGATGTTTTGCATTATGACCGGTTTTTCAAAAAATACCGTTAATAAGATACCCAGCCAGAATAAAGAGGGTACCGTCATAAGTATCAATCCTGTCGCTGTTGCGAAGTTGTCGGTTTGAATGGATCTTGCTTTTTTCATTTCTTTTTAATTTTTGTTTGTTATTACTGCAATTCGATGCAATGAAACCATATATCACCCAAATGCTTACTAAATAGGGCAAAAAGGTTATCATTTTATCAATGAAAGTGTTTGAGTTCCGGTTTATAACAATGAAAAGACAGATAGTGGCCAAAATGGCAATTAAGCCAATAATTGATCCGGTAAAAGATGTCGGGACATAGATCCAACCTGTTTTCTTAAAATGATTCATTGCAAATAAGTTTTAATATCAAACTACTTTGAGATACAAAGTTAATACATTTTTTGGAATTACAAGATAAAACCCTAATATTTTTTTTTCAGGTTGAAAAATGAGTCTTGTGCTCTCGGAAACGCCCACAGGGTAAGCGAAGGGATTATGGTGAAGATTAAAAAACCAGGCCTTATTTATTTACGTAGGTAATTTGGGAAAGATTAAGTAATTCAAATAGCTTGTGTGTTCGTTTCCTCACTGTGAAGTCACCGTTTACGGAAGATGTAGCGGTGAGGATTTTTATTTTTGGAGAAGTTCCATTGCTTTAAGTGTAATAGCAGAATCAACCGGAATGGTCATTCTACGGGCATTTTCCACCGATTCGCTGAGCAGGGAAGGAGTTTCACGGATGCTCTTTTTGGTTTTTAACAGGTCTTTTACAGAAGCCACTTTCTCATAATATCTTTTTGGATCAGTGTATAACAAGTATGCCTGATCAATAAACCCGCTTGAAAATTCTGCGAGAGTAGCATCTGCATTCATTATAAGAATTACCTGATTTTTTTCAATTTCTTTCTTCAGATCCACCTCCCAAACCTCCAGCAATTTTGTATCACTTTCGGGAATCACCTTATTATTATAATACCAGTATTTTCCATTGTCGAACACATTTTGCATTACCCCTAAATATAAAAATCCCCGATAATAACTGTCAGCAATCGCCAGGGTCTTTACTTTAGTTGCATCCGGCAATGCAGCATATCCGAATTTGGGATAAGCCATCATCATTCCCTCCGGCTCTTTCTTTAATTTGGCCTTACTTAAAATATCAGCATCCCTAACTTTAGGTGCTGCAGGATAATCAATTTCCTTCCATTGCAAATGTGGCAAATTAATATTGCGCATCTGTTCAAAGTAAGAGATCAACGAATCTGCAGCAAGCACTTCACCATAATAACTCCAATGATGACCATACTGAGGGAACAACGGATATTTAGTATCTGCTTTCATCTCTAGAAACCAGGATTGAAAATCCACAAAGTGAATGTCATATTCCTTAATTTTTTGAGTGTAAACTTCATAATTCGTGGTCGTGCGTGGATATTTTAAATATTTAGCAGGAAGATACTCCGAACAATAGGTTCCTTTACCTGGAGCAAAAACAACAACCAGATCAATACCCTTTCTTTTTAAAGTATCTGCAACAACCTGCGTTTTGCGCAACTGTTCGTTTATTGTTGCTTCACCTGCAAAATCTCTTCCCAAATAAGCATTGATATATGGGATATTAAAAACATAATCATCCTTGCCCAACACAAATTCATTAACATTAATTATATTAAACCACTCGAAGTCGATCTGATTTTTAAGCGGAATTGATTTTTTTCCAAGTGTGGAATTTTTTTTCAGTTGCTCCTCCCGGTCACTCTGGTAACTGTGGTCAAACCAACTACTTAGTGTAAATTTTACACTATTAATGGGTTTTGCTTTTGGATCTATTTCAGGTTTTTGGAACTGCACAATGAGAATAATTCCAAAAAACAAAAGAATAGCATACCACATCGCTGTAATTGCAAAAGGTTGTGTTGGCACTTTTTTTACCTCAGGAGACGGAAATTCTTTTTTCTTTTGTTTTGCCATAGACTTAGAATCTGAAATAAATGAAAGGATTAAAAGTGGAGGCGCTTACATACATTACACAAATAAGGTAAATAAATATTCCCCCTACTGTAAATAATATATATTCACTTTGTTTCAAAACCCCATAAAACAGGCGGTCGTGAAGTGGTTTTATTCTTTTACTCAGCGTAATGAAAGAAAATAAAATTGCAGCGAATATTACATAATCAAAATCGTTGAGTGTTACAATATTTTTTCCTGCACTGAAATCGAATGCAAACATTTTTTTTATGTAATTAATCGCATTTCCGATATTTTCCAATCTGAAAAATACCCAACCAACCACCACAACAATAAAACAATAAATTATACCTACTGCCTTTCCTGCCTTATTTAATAACTTTAATAAAAAACTGCGTTCCAAAATCAGAAAGAGACCGTGATAAACTCCCCAAATCACAAAATTCCAGCTGGCACCGTGCCATAATCCGGAAGCAAAAAAAACGAGTCCCAGATTAATGTATGTGCGCAAAGCAGTGCCTTGATTGCCTCCCAAAGGAATGTACAAATAATTTTTCATCCATGCACCAAGGGTAATATGCCATCTTCGCCAGAATTCGGTAATGCTTGTTGCGGTATAGGGACTATTAAAATTTTCAGGCAATTTAAATCC
>JAYSYX010000306.1:0-8657 GCA_043727235.1 Bacteroidota bacterium | reverse complement strand
ATGATAATCGGATTGACAACCGGAAGATTATTTCTTTGTAGTGAAACTTTTTTTAATATCGAATAAAGAACAAGGAATAAAGAATATTAAACGGACGACCCCCGATAGATTTTCCACCGCAGTAAACCCTTTCAACCCTCTCAACCCTTCGTCCAGACGCGGGTGTTGAGGTTCATTTCGTCGACGATGGAGGTGCAGAAGAGAATTTGTTTGTAGTATTCCTGAATGTCGTTGAAGTTCATTACGGTTCTTCTTAGAGAGGGCTCGAAGAGATTTTTTTTCATGGGAATTGACATGTACATGTTGGAGCCAACAAAGGAAAGCTGAACAGAGGAATTCATTTTTTTTCTGAACTCTACCAAACGCTCCATAAATGAAGTGGATAGAATATAACGCGCTTCTACTTCATCGGAACTGTAGACAACAAACATTTTTTCAAATTCGGGATCTTCCAATCGCACAACATCGGGTCTGCCGACATTTATATTTTGCATTAATTTGCCGAAAAATCCGAGAAATCGTTCACCAAAATCACTTAAAACATAGGTTTGTCCGTTAAAGTGTTTATTAAAATCGGCGATAAAAAATAAGCCTTTAAAAATGGTGACATAAGTGGTTCTTCCTTTGTGATCTGTTTGGCGGTCTTGTGTGTGCAGTTCACAAAATTCTACTTGTGTTTTTTCAATTTTTCCGGTAACCAGATCTTCGCCGGAATAAATATCGGGATTGGACAAAAATATTTTACTGAGGTCGTATTTATTTTGTGTGATAAATAAATTGGGTGTAAATGCGAGATCGGGATTAATAAATTGCATGAGATTTCCGATCACTATTTTTTTGTATTCTGTTCTGAAATTGGTGCGGTTTCTTTTAAAGCCGAAAATAAAAAAATACATCAACAGCGATATGAGTAAAAACACGAGAATGAGCATTGGTATCATTGTGATGAAACCTAGCAGCAGAGAGGCAAAGCCGGCTATCCACATAAACATTACGCGTTTTAATTGTTGTTTGCGCAAAGTTTCAAGGGCAGCGAGATGCGGAACAATTTCCTGCTGATAATATTGTTGTAATTCTTCTACTGTTTTCATTGTGTGGCAAATAATTAAAACCGAAAAAAAATATGATCAGAGGGCTGATATAAAAATTAATCCTTATTAATTTCCTGAGAAGATGTTTCAGTAGATTCGGCGTCAGTGGTATTTATTTCTATCTGTTTTTCTTCTGCAGAATTTTGAACGAATATACTGCGTTGAAATAATAAAATGGATAATACGCCTAAGGTAATTGCACTATCGGCAACATTAAATACAGGTCGGAAAAAAAGAAAGAATTTACCTCCTAAAAGCGGCATCCATTCGGGATAATGCCCTTGTGCCAAAGGAAAATAAAACATGTCGACCACATGTCCATGTAAAACAGTGGTATAACCACCACCCTCGGGCATAAATTGTGCAACGTTTGAATAAGTGGAAGCAGAAAAAAGCACACCATAAAATATACTGTCGATGATATTTCCCATTGCACCGGAAAATACCAGGGCAATACTAATTATCAATGCATTGGAAGCTTTGCTCTTAACAAGTGTATATAAATAATATCCAATAAAAATAACTGCTATGATGCGGAAAATGGATAAAAAAAGTTTTCCATAACTTCCTCCTATTTCCAATCCGAAGGCCATGCCTTCATTTTCTACAAAATGAATCTGTGCCCATGAAATTCCGAGTATATCAAAACCTCCACCAATTGTATAAGTAGTTTTTATCCAAACCTTTAGCACCTGATCTATCAGTAGAACTAAAAAAATAATGCCTATAGCCAGCCAGGATCTTTTCACGTATTTATCCTTTGCCCTGTTTAGCCTCAATACTTAATGTAGCATGAGGAACCGCGCGCAAACGCTCTTTTGAGATAAGTTTACCGGTTTCACGACAAACGCCATAGGTTTTATTTTCGATGCGGATCATGGCTTTTTCGAGGTGTCCTATATATTGGATCTGTCGGGAGGCCATCTGGCTCAAATATTCGCGTTCGGAGGTAGAAGTTCCATCTTCCAGACCTTTAAAGCGCGCATCGGAATCGTCGCCCATTTCGCTGCTTCGGCTTATTTGTTCCTGAAGGTACTTTAACTCGCCACGGGCAATTTCCAGTTTTCCGGAGATCAGTTCCCTGAATTCCTGCAATTCATCATCACTGTACCTGTTGCGGTTATCGGTAGAGGATAATACTTTAACCTGTGGTTTTGCAACCTTTGTAAAATCTCTGTTTGCAAAGTAAGGTTTAAGTGTTTGTTTTATCTCCTTTTTCACAACAACCGGTTCTGCAACTTTTTTCGCTTTTTTTATAACCACTGGTTTTATTGCGGGTTCAATTTTCTTTACCATTTTTGCAACAGGTGCTGCTTTTTTTACCTCCGGAGCTTTTGCCTTAACAACGGGCGCTTTGGTTTTAACCGCTTTTGTTTTTTGCACGGCTATCACCTTTTTGGGAGTGGCTACCTTTTTAGGAGCTATTGTTTTTTTAGCCGGAGCTGCTTTTTTGGCCGTTGATTTAGGCGCAGCAGCTTTAGCCACCTTTTTAATGGGTTTTGCAGCTTTTGCCGCAACCTTTGGTTTTGCTTTTGGGGCTACTTTTTTCACTACTTTTTTTGCCGCCTGCTTCGTTTTAGCCTTTGGGGCAACTTTTGTTTTTGGTTTTGCTGCCTTCGTCATCTTTTTAGCTGGTTTTTTTGCCATGGCTCTAGATTTTTTGAATAAGGACTTTTAACAAAATTTCGTTCACTGTTATCTCTTCAAATTCGCTCAGATTCTCCTGTTCTTCGAGTGATTCTGCTAAAATTTCGGCGCAAATATACGCCTTATAATTAATCAACGACAAACCTAAACCATTGCTGCCTGAATAACTAACATTTATTTTATCTGTTATCTCAAAGCCCTTTTCCTTACGCATCTTTTGCAGTTGGCTTATGAACTCACGGGCATTCCCCCCTTCCAACAATTCGGGAGTAAGGGTAATGTCGAGGGCAACGGTAAGGGAACCGGCATTGCCAACCAACCATCCCGGAATGTCCTCACTGGAAATTTCTGCATCTGCCAGAGATATCTCGAACGGTTTTCCTCCAATACTTATTTCTGCAGTGCCATTTTTTTCGAGTTCGGCAATTTGTTTTTGATCAAATGCTGCAATTTGATTTGCCGCAATTTTCATTTCAGCACCTAATTTAGGACCGAGTGTTTTGAAATTTGGTTTTATTTTTTTGGTGACTATACCCGCATCATCAGAAATAAATTCTATGTGTTTAATATTTACTTCTGAACGAATTAAATCCGCCACATTTTCAATTTGAATTTGGGTTGCAGGATTTAAAATGGGGATCATTATTTTAGATAAGGGCTGACGAACTTTTATATTTTCTTTTTTGCGCAATGATAAAACGGTGGAGGAAATTTCTTGCGCCATTAACATACGTTCTTCTAATGCTTTATCAATTAATTTATCATCACAAACAGGATATAAAGCAAGATGAACGGAAGTATGCGGAATTCTTTTTGTTGTGGAATTTAAATTATTAAATAACCATTCACTCATAAACGGAGCAAGCGGAGCCATTAGTCGGGCAACGGTTTCAAGGCATGTGTAAAGAGTTTGATATGCAGCTAATTTATCCTGACTGTTTTCCGATTTCCAAAAACGCCTTCTGCTTAAACGAACATACCAATTACTTAAATGATCGCCGACAAAATTTTGAATATAACGAGATGCTGTTGTTGGTTCGTAATCATCAAAACTTTCTGTACAATCTTTAATTAAAGTATTTAATAAAGAGATTATCCATTTATCTAATTCCGACCGTTCGCTTAGCGGAATTTCTTTTTCTGCAAATTCAAACTCATCCACATTGGCATACAAAACAAAAAATGTATAGGTATTATAAAGTGTTCCGAAAAATTTTCGCTGAACTTCACCAATTCCTTCCACGTCAAATTTTAAATTATCCCAGGGTTGTGCGTTCGATATCATGTACCATCGCGTTGCATCTGCTCCGTATTTATAAATTGTTTCAAATGGGTCGACAGTATTTCCCAAACGTTTGCTCATTTTATTTCCTTTTTTGTCTAAGACAAGACCGTTGGAAATAACATTTTTATAGGCTACTGAATCTGAGATCAGGGTTGCAATAACATGTAAGGTAAAAAACCAGCCGCGGGTCTGATCCACTCCTTCGGCGATAAAATCAGCCGGGAAACTTTTATTGAACACATCCATATTTTCAAATGGATAATGCCATTGAGCATAAGGTGCGGCGCCACTGTCGAACCAAACATCGATGAGATCTGATTCGCGGTTCATTGGTTGGCCGGACTTGGAAACAAGGATGATGTCATCTACAAAGGGTTTGTGAAGGTCAAGGAGTGGAGGAGAGGAGGAGAGAGGAGTTTCATTGCCTGACGGCAATGGGTTTGATCCACTACTTGTCAGTAGTGTGTCAGCAGCTTCGAATCTGGATAATAGAGAGCCATCATTGATCCCGGCATTGGTGGCTTTAATATATTCTGATTTGAGTTCTTCGATAGAACCGATGCATTTTTCTTCGGAGCCATCGGCAGTGCGCCAGATGGGGAGCGGGGTCCCCCAGAAACGGGAGCGTGAAAGGTTCCAATCCACGAGGTTTTCGAGCCATTGGGCAAAACGACCTTCTCCGGTGGATTTTGGTTTCCAGTTGATGGTTTGATTTAGAGCTATTAGTCTGTCTTTTACCGCGGTTGATTTTATGAACCAACTATCGAGCGGGTAATAAATTACAGGTTTATCGGTGCGCCAGCAATGCGGATAATTGTGTTCGTATTTTTCAACTTTGAAGGCACGGTTCTCTTCTTTTAATTGGATGGCGATCATTACATCCGGATTTTCCCAATTGGGATCGTCGGTATAATTTTTTACGTATTTTCCGCTGTATGGACCAACTCCATCAATAAATTTTCCTTGTTTATCTACAAGAGTAAGTGTGCCGATATTATTTTGTTTTGCAACACGAAAATCGTCGGCGCCAAAACTTGGAGCTATGTGTACGATTCCGGTTCCATCTTCGGTGGAGACAAAATCTCCGATGATCACTTTAAATGCATCGCCTGTTTCCGGTTGTTGAAAGGGCAATAATTGTTCGTATTCGTAACCGGCTAATTCTTTTCCTTTAAAGGAGGATAACATCTTCCATTCTGCATTGTTTTCTCCGGAAAATTCATGCACCTTATTCTCTTCTTTAAAATATGCTGAAACACGATTTTCTGCAAGAATTACACTGATCAGTTTTCCTGTGTATTGATTATGAGTTTCTATCTGAACATAATTAATTCCTTTTCCAACCGCCAAGGCGCAATTGCTTGGAAGTGTCCAGGGAGTAGTGGTCCAGGCGAGAAAAAAAACTTCGTCATGGCCGGCAAATAATTTATGTGTGAGTGGATGTTCAGTTTGTTTTAATTTGAATTGTGCGACAATGGTGGTGTCTTTCACCATTTGATAAGTGCCAGGTTGATTGAGTTCGTGTGAGCTCAATCCGGTACCTGCAGCCGGTGAATAGGGTTGTATGGTATATCCTTTATACAAAAGCCCTTTATTGTGCATTTGTTTTAAGAGATACCAAAGCGTTTCAATATATTTTGTGTCGAAGGTGAGATAGGGTTTATCCATATCCACCCAATAACCCATAATATCGGTCAGTTCTTCCCATTCGTGTTTGAAGGTCATTACCTGTTTGCGGCAAAGCGCATTGTATTCTTCAACACTAATTTTTTTGCCGATATCTTCTTTGGTAATGCCTAATTTTTTTTCAACGCTCAATTCAACGGGAAGTCCGTGGGTATCCCAGCCGCCTTTTCGTTCCACACGGAAATTCTGCATGGTCTTGTAGCGGCAAACGAGATCTTTGAGCGTGCGGGAAAGTACATGGTGAATACCCGGAGAACCGTTGGCGCTGGGAGGACCTTCCACAAAAATATAGGGATTGTCGACGCTGCGTTCCTCAATGCTGCTGCGAAATGTCTGGTTCTGTTTCCAGAAGGCCAGCATTTCTTTTTCTATTTCCGGCAGATTTAATTGTTTGTATTCCTGGTACTTTTTCATTGCTTAATTCCCTTAAACGCCTGTTTGGTGGCGATTGAAGGGGCAAAATTAAGGTTTTAATGGGTATATGAATGGGATTTGGGGATATTGAGCAGGTAGAATTAAATCGCTGATACCAGGATTTAAAAAATAATAACTCAATTTAAATCAGTCGTTGCAATTGTAATTTCCATATCCTCCGCATTCAATATTTTAAAATATGCATCATCTCCCCAAATTCCTCTGGCGATGTTTGCTTTGAGAGCATTTTCGATTTTATTTTTTATTGAGGAGATATTCGATTGAGTATAATTTAATTTTTCAAATTCATCCAGTTTGTTTTCCTGTTGATTTAAAAAATCGGAAAAGGTATTAAATAACGCAGCGGAAACTTTATATTTATTTATAAAGTCATCAACATTTTTATAAGGCTTAAATTCATCTCTGTGATGTGCGTAATAATAATTTGCAGGTTGGTCGAAATAGGAGCGATAAAATAATTCTGTATATAATCTGGTGGTAAAAAGAGTATCATCGGCATAATAAATATCGGGATGAATTCCCCATTCATTGTTCTTATAAATTGCAGGTGTTTCGCCGTCGATTTTCATTGCAATTTTCTGGTCGTTAAAATAGGATTCGGTTCCATCCTCATAAGGTCGCTGAATACATTTACCTGACGGAGTGTAATAGCGTTGTGTAGTTAATTTAAGGGCAGAAACGGAATCGGAGAGCACATATAAATTTTGCACCAAACCTTTACCGTACGATCTTTTTCCGATGATGGTCGCTCGTTTATTATCCTGCAATGCACCGGTTAGAATTTCGCCGGAGCTGGCAGTATATTCATTTATCAAAACAACCATTTTCCCTTGTTCAAATAAACCCGGATTAGACGCGTTATAATTTTCGCGCTCAAAATAATATCCCTCCGTGTATACTAATAATTTATTTTCCGAAATAAATTCATCGGCAACACCAAGTGCTCCTAGCATCAATCCGCCGTAATTATCTCGAAGGTCAAGAATGAGTTTTTGCATACCAAGTTTTTTTAATGCAGCAATTGCGGTTTGCATTTCTGCAGTTGTAGTTTCTCCAAAATAAGTTAGCTTAATATATCCGGTTGTTTTATCCTGCATAAAATACGCCTCCACACTTTTAAGATCTATTTGATCACGGGTGCAGGTGAATTTTTGTATCTGATCATTATCTCTGAGCAATTGCATATTTACTGTTGTGTTTTTGGGACCTTTTAATCTTTTTACCACGTAATCGTAATTTGCATTTTTACCAGTTGTGGAAGTATCGTTTATCGCTATTATTCTGTCACCAGGAAGTAAACCTGATCTTTGTGCAGGTCCACCATCGAAAACTTTTATTATGTAAACAGTATCCTTTATAAAACTTAGCACAACACCAACACCATAGAAATTACCTGTAAGTCCGGTTTTCAGATCGGCATATTCCTCTGCATTCATATAATTGGAATGGGGATCTAATTGGGCAAATATTTTTTGCAGTGTTTCGGGTTGCGATAAATATTCATTTACCATGAGATTGATTATAGAATCAATATTTACGGGTTCTACGTATTTTGTTTTGATAAGATCGCTAATTTCTGTAATTACAGCATCGTATTGCAATTGTTGTGCAGATGTTGAACTTATTGTAATTACTGCAATTACAATTGTTGTTATCCTCTTTAAATCTAACATGCAAACATTTATTTATTATGGTCTCAGAAATTTCTACAATGTAAATTTATGATTTATTTATTTTTCTCGCAATACCTCAATGGAGGTAGGAGTTAAATAGAAGAGGTGCTTAGATCAGAATGGCGATAATCCGCTGTCAAAACCGTAACTATGGAATTTATTATTCTCATCCACATATAAGAAAGCGTCTATAAAATGTGGGTCGAAAAAATCCATGTAATACCAGGTTTGTTTTTCGAACTGCACCGGGCAAAGTTCATAATTAGTATTGTTGAAAATAAAGTATTCGCTCAGGCTGCCGTTAACAATCTGAGGTACGGTATCGTTTAAGCCTAGCATGCTATACGTTGGAATAATGGAATCTTCATAAATTCTTTGACGGGATCCATATTTTTCCTTTTTCACATAATGAAAGGATACGGTGTCAACCGACCAATTATAGTGATCATTTTTTTTGGTAAAATACAATTTATTTGGCCATTGAGTTCTTATTTCGGTTGTGTCCTCATAATAATGGCTGCATTCAAACCTGATTGTTGTATAGTAATCTATTGGAATGCTATCTTCATTTTTTCCCACAACTTTAAGTTTTTCAAAACGAACTCCGTTGGTTAATCCGCAATCGTTTTTGATATAATTTTTGTTGACTTCCAATTTGCAATCAATGGCATCGGCGATGAGAATGTAATAGATCATAGTACAGCTGCTAAAGGAAAGTAGGAGGAAACTTAGAATGATGAGTTTTACTATTTTTTGTGAAGGAGAATTGAAGCTTAGATTTTTAAACATGAGGATCCAAATTTAATAGTTTTTTGTTAGTGGGAAGCGGACGCTTCGTGG
>JAYSYX010000305.1:0-25051 GCA_043727235.1 Bacteroidota bacterium | reverse complement strand
TCCGAATTTTGCATTGATACCGATTCCATTTGTTTCTGAATAATCTGATAAAGTAAAATCTTCAAAATCAGCATGTTCCTGATTAATATCTGATTCGGCATAAACTGTGGAATTAGAATATCTGATACTTGGAATTCCAATTGTTCCGCCTAAATATAATCTGTTGCCATAATTACCTGCAAAAGAAATTGCAACTTCATTTAAACCACCTTTGGTAATAATTGATTTTGTCTGCTGAACATTTCCATCTGTAATAACTCCATAATATTGTGTTGAATCGGAAGGCAAAGGATTAATTAAATAGGTCTCCCAGGCCAATCCCGCACCAAAGGGATCACTTGCAAAAACATCCGAAGGATTTGTTCCACCGTTTGCATTTAAATAATCAACATAAGTATTTAGTAATGAACTTTCGTCATTATATCCCGAATACAAAGTTGCGCTGTTAAAATTCGCAAGTCGATTATATCCAATACCAAAAGAACCTCCAACCCATCCGTCTGTTGCTGTTTCTTTTCCCGGATTTATTTTACTAAAAACAAATCCGAAATTGCTCATATAAAAATTATATCTGCTGTCAGTATTTGTTTGTCCCAGATAATTACTTTCCGAATTAATACTCAATAACCCTGGTGTGATCACAAATTCAGAACTTCTGTAAATTCCAAGCCCTGCGGGATTCATACTCATGGAGCTCATATCGCCACCAATTGCACCATAAGCATTTCCTGATCCTAGAGAGCGTGCGGTTCCTCCGAAATCGAGCATCGAATATCGAAGTGCATCTACATCGCTTTGTGCATAAATTGATGCGGACAAAGCAGTAGCTAAAACCAATGTAAATATTTTTGTCATGGCTCTTAATTATTTAATTAAATATAAATTTATTATCCTCCGCTTCTCTTTTTAGGAGAAGATGAATTACTTCCGCTGGAGGATGGTCTGCTTCCTGATGATGAACCATTAGAATAACTTCCGCTGCTCTTAGGCGAGCTTCCGCTATTTTCGTAGGTACTTTTACCTGAAGATCCAGAATTTGTTTTAGGTGCCTCGTAGGTATTTTTCTTTACTGGTGGTTGTTCATAATTTTTTGAAGGATTACTATCAGGTCTTGAAGGCTGATCGTAAGTATTTTTATTCTCAGGAATATTATATTGTGGTTTTACCTGAGGATTATTTATATTATTTTGTTGTTGCTGATAATTTTGTTTTTGAACTGGTGCATCAGCTGCATGTTTAACCGGACCGTTACTATTTGGTTGATAGTTTGAAGACGGTTTACTGACTGAATAATTATTATCGTTGCTGCGAATTATACCACGGTCGGTTTTTACCACCGGTGATGAAACATTTTCTGAAATAGTATTTTTTACCGGAGATTCAGGTGCACTATAATATTTTATCACCTTAACAGAACCAGATTCTTTGTTATTATTTGTGCCGGCTGAAGTTGATTTGTCGTCTAAAACCGCAACAGCATTATTTAATTCTGCAACTTCATTTTTCGCGGTTACACCCTTTAAAGAAGTAAATTCCGGAGAACCAATTGCTGTACCATTATCTGATGATACTGCATTAATATTTACATCACCTTTATTAACTTCAAGTTCACCTTTATCAGTAAGAATATGATTTAAATCGGCGTTACCGGTTTTGTCGTATCCGGCAGCGATCATATCTACAGAACTGCTGCCTGTATTTGTATTAGAGCCGGTTGATGTATTTGGTCCGTAATAATATCCGTTATCGCTATATCCGTCGTAACCATCGTTACCATAACCGGATCCGTAGTAACCATCGTAATATCCGTTATAATATCCATCATAATATCCATTTCCATATCCGTTGTAACCATATCCGTAACCATAGCCATATCCGTAACCGTAGCCATAAGGTGAATACCATGGATCATAATATCCATAATGTCCGTAATAATGACTGTGACCCCATCCAAAACCTATATTCCATCCATAAGGGTTGTAATAATATGGTGAATAACAATAGGAATAATATCCGAAACCACTGTAAGGATAATAGTAGCGGTAAATATTGGAAGTGTAATAATAATCGTCGTAATCGTTGTAACCATAATTATCATCTTCATAATAATTATTCACTACGTAAGTATTTCCTTCTTCATCATAATAAGTTTCTGAAGAAAGATCTTCTGATCCTGATCTGTAATCAGCTTCAGAACCTGAAGATTGATTGTAATCCACATTTTCGGAATTTCCCGGATAAGTGGAATAAGTATCAGACGTGGTTGTAGTGGTTGTGGTTTCGGTTGTAATAGTTGATGCCTGAGCATCTTCTGTGCTGAAGTAAATATCGTCAGTGGAAGAACCTCTTGAAGCTGTTTGGGTAGCGCATGATGATGCTAAAAATCCCATTGCGGCTATAATCGGTAAGTATCTCAATTTCATAACTGATATTTTAAATTGTTATTAATCTGTTTGCTGATTGTGCAATTCTTAATTTTGCGACAAAGCACTTTATTCCAAAATCATACCAAAAGTAATATATGGCGGAGAAGATTACAAAAAGAGATATAAACTATTCGGAATGGTATAACGATCTCGTTATACAGAGCGGGTTAGCGGAGAATTCGGCAGTTCGTGGTTGTATGGTGATAAAACCTCACGGTTGGGCCATTTGGGAGAATATGAAAAGTATTCTGGACAAAAAATTCAAGGAGACAGGACATGTTAATGCCAGTTTTCCGCTGTTGATACCTAAAAGTTTTCTCGAAAAAGAAGAAGGTCATGCGGAGGGATTTGCCAAAGAGTGTGCCGTAGTAACGCATTATCGCCTAAAAACAGACCCAAATAACAAGGGTAAGCTGATAGTTGACCCGGAATCGAAGCTGGAAGAGGAACTTATCATCCGCCCAACCAGCGAAACTATTATATGGAACTGCTATAAAAACTGGATACAGAGCTATCGAGATCTTCCCATCCTTATAAATCAATGGGCCAATGTGATGCGCTGGGAAATGCGGACCAGGTTGTTTTTAAGGACATCAGAGTTTCATTGGCAGGAAGGGCATACTGCTCACGCCACCAAAGAGGAAGCAGTGGAAGAAACTTTAAAGATGTTGCATATATATGCTGATTTTATGGAGAATTACATGGCTGTGCCGGTAATTATGGGAATAAAAACGGAAAGTGAAAGATTTGCCGGAGCGGAAGATACTTATTGTGTAGAGGCATTAATGCAGGATGGAAAAGCATTACAAAACGGAACAAGTCATTTCCTAGGACAAAATTTTGCAAAAGCATTTGATGTTAAATTTTTAAACAAGGAAGGAAAACTGGAATATGCCTGGGCAACCAGTTGGGGTGTGAGTACAAGAATGATGGGTGCATTAATTATGGCACATAGTGATGATGATGGATTAATTATTCCTCCACGACTTGCTCCTTTGCATGTAGTGATTGTTCCTATTTTTAAAAATGCAGAACAATTGGCTCAGATAGGAGAAAAAGCAGATAAAATAATTGCGGAATTAAAAAATTTAAATATCAGCGTAAAATTCGACGACAGCGACAATGCAAAACCGGGATGGAAATTTGCGGAATATGAATTAAAGGGTGTACCTGTTAGAATTGCAATGGGCATGCGTGACGTGGAAAATAATACCTTGGAAATTGCCCGCAGAGATACGAAAGAAAAAACAACAATTTCCAATGAAAATGTTGGTGATTATATTCAGAATTTGTTGGAGGAAATTCAGCAAAACATGTACAATAAAGCATTCGCTTTTCGAACATCACATTATTTTGAAGTTAATACCTGGGAAGAATTTAAAACACAAATTGAAGTGGGTGGATTTATTTCCGCGCATTGGGATGGAACTGCTGAGACTGAAGAAAAAATTAAAGCTGAAACAAAGGCAACGATCAGATGTATTCCTTTGGATGCGAAGGAAGAGGTTGGCGTTTGTGTTTATTCGGGGAAGGAGAGTAATAAGCGGGTTTTGTTTGCGCGAGCATACTAATAATAATTAGCAAATTAAACAGCCAGCCCTGAAGGGCTTCATAAATTAGCAAATTAGCAAATGGAACAGCCGTCCCTTCAACAAACAATTAGTAATCTTGCTCAAACTTTGAGTTATAGATCATTGCCCTTGGACAGATAACCAAATAAAAGACTTTGAAAGAATTAATAGACTTTTTAGAACGAATTCCGGCAATACAGAAACCAATATCAAGTGGGACATTTGAAGATGGAATTTGGTGGACAAAATTTTCAATTGACATCAATAATGAATTAGCTTGGAATGTAGTACAGGAGTTGGGACATATAGTCAATTTCGTTTCGCTTGACGAACAACTGCCAACAATATTCTACCCAGTATCTCCACCACCTTACATGAACGGTGGACCGATAGATTTTTTATCCTGGGTGATAGAGACTAAGGACAAAGACTTCAAACCGGAGACAATGAAAGAATGGCTTGAAGGTCGACTACCAAATCCCGTTGACGATCTTGAAAAATGGAATACTGGCGAGTGAAGCGCAATGAACGTTCTTTGCAGCTCATGCATATTTTTTGCAATGTCCCAAAAAGCGCAAAGAAACAGCCAATAAATAAATATATTTTTTATTCGATCGATAAAACAGTTTGCATAAATAAATTTAAATATCACGGATCACTAAGTGCATCCATTCTATAAATGCTTCTTTAACCCATCCAGCTTTGCGCCTTGGCGACTTTACGTGAAAAAAATAAAAAAATGACACGAGCTGCAAAGATTTGGTGTAATTTAAACTTTAAAAAAAATATTCATATCTCATTGATTCTTTGCGCAACTTCGCGCTCTTTGACTTTGTGGCCCTTTCATCCGAATTAAAATTTGGAATTACCTTTAAATTGAACACTTATCCCCAAAAAACATACAATTGTCATAGTGACTGATAATTTTAGCAGTCAACAAATACGGGAGTAACACAGAAAACACTAAATTCGACCCAAATTAAGGGATTCTGAAAAAGTTAATTTCCATATTGGTATTTTGTTTTGCAGTTTTTAGTGCAGGGGCACAGGATCCTTTGGCTACGCGGATAAATCCGGATGATGTGTATTTGTCGTCTACAGTGTATTATGTGTTACAGGATTCTAAAGGGTTTATTTGGTTGAGCACGGATGCGGGGGTTTATAAATATGACAGTTACGAATTCGAACACTTTTCTACAGCAAACGGTTTACCCGACAATGAAATTTTCAGAATTTATGAGGATAAAAAACACAGAATTTGGTTCATTCCTTTGAATGGAAAATTATCTTTTTATCAAAATGGGAAATTATATACTCCTGAAAATAATAAAATGCTTGCAGAAATTCCATTTACTAAAATTGTAATTGGAGAATTTGAGGATGAAAAAGGTAATTTGTATTTTGCTTCCAAAAACGAAATGGTTTGTAAGATCACACCGGAAGACAGCGTGATCATGACCTATAACAAAATGATCTATAATTTTTTATGGGTGGAAAATGACTCCATACATACCATAGAAGATCGTTTGTTAAACAGACATTATAACCCGAGAGGATCCATTTATAAAGATCAGATCGCTATTGGTGTTAATACTAATGTATATTACAAAAAAGGTTCAGATGAATTTGAAAAACTAATTACACTTCCAGAAAAGAGTGTTGAAATAATATTCATGCGCTTGTTTTCCGATAGTTCTTTATATATCGGAACCAGAAAAGGATTATATATTTTAGATCCAAATGACACTACAACCTTACACAGTTATTTTCCTGATTGGGCAATAACTTGTGTAGAAAAAGATTTTGAGAATAATTTGTGGATATCAACCTTAGAAGATGGTGTACACTTAGTGCAATCGCTTCATGTATTGAAATACAACGATCCGAAGCTCCCATCTAAAATTATTACTTGTTTGGAAAAAGATTCGGAAAATAATTTATGGGTAGGACTCACCAATGATGATTATGCAATAATTGACAATAGTGGGAAAATCAGCAATCACAATTTTATTTCGAAAATTGATCACGATATTACCAATATCCGGCACTTCAAAGACGAGACATGGGTGGTATCAAAAAGTGGTTTATTAAAAATAAAGAATGGTCTGAAAAAATATTATGAATTTTATGGCAATGATCTTTTGCGTTTTGGAGACAACGCACTCATTTTAGGGCAGGAATATGTATTAAAATTCGATGCGGAAAACTTTGATGCGGAAATTGCATATACCATTGCAACGCGTTATGGTCAAGAAAAATTTACTCTGATAAAATCACGATGTAATGTGTTGGCCGCCGGAAAAGAAAATGAAGCCTGGATAGGTACAATTCATGGGCTATTTTGTTACAGGGATAATGTCTTAATTGATTTTGGAAAAATTGATCCATTATTTAAAGCTTTTATCAGAGATATAAAATATGACTCTTTAACAGGACGAACTTATGTAGCAACCAATACAAATGGAATTCTTATAGTTCGCGACGACAAACTGGAATTTACAATTACTTCCGATGATGGATTACCCTATAATGATTGTTATGCGATAAAAATACTTAGTCCGGAACATATTTTAGCCAGTGCAAGTAATGAACTTGTTGCAATTACCATTGAGAAAAACCCCATTGTTAATATTTTAAACATTTCAGCAGGGGCATTTTCGAACCGGATATTTGCAATTGAGGAAATAAATGGAACTATTTATTTAGGAACAGAAAACGGGCTTATCTCATTTTCTCGCAACAATAATTACAGAAATATTACACTCCCAAAAATAGTGATCACCGATTTTCTTGTTTCAAATATTTCTGAATTGCAGAATCAGAATAAAACATTTGGATATAATCAAAATGAGATAACGATATCTTACACAGGTATATCCTTCCGCGATCACCAAAATCTTACCTATGAATATTTTCTTGAAGGTTACGATGAAAGTTGGCAAAGAACCCGTGAAAGAAATATTACATATAAATCACTTTCCCCGGGTAATTATACTTTTAAGGTGCGGGCTATAAACCGCTCAGGAATCACGAGTGAAATAATTTCCATTCCATATACAATAAGAACTCCATTTTGGCAATTCTGGTGGTTTTATTTTGTGCTGGCAATTTTGGTGGCTTCGGTAATCTATTTTGTTTGGAAAATGAGGCTAAAAAAAATAAAGGAAAATTATGCTGAAGAAAAAGAAGTTTTGGAAACGGAACGCAAATTATTAGAACTGGAACATAAAGCCATGCGACTTCAAATGAATCCGCATTTTATTTTTAATACCTTAAATTCCATAAAAGGATTTTATGCAGAAAATAACACAGTGAAGGCGAATGAATATATTTCAAAATTTTCGAAATTATTGCGCAGTATTTTAGAAAATACCGATCAGGTGGTATCGTTGGAAAAGGAAATAGAATATTTAAAATTGTATCTCGACCTTACACAATTGAGATACCCTGAAAAATTTATTTATAAGATCGCTTTGGATGAGAGTATAAATATTTCAAAGACGGGAATTCCCCCAATGTTAGTGCAACCTTTTTTGGAAAACTCTATTGTCCACGGTATTGTCCCTATGCATTCGCAAGGTTTAATTCAACTGGATTTTTCAAAATCGAACGGACAACTTATTTGCACCATAACCGACAATGGAATTGGTCGCAACGCAGCAAAACTCAATAGTTCCACTAAGGAACATCAATCAAAAGCGATTGAGATCATAAATGAATTTATTAGCGCATTGAATTTAAAAAATTATTCAGAAAAATTTACATTGGACCTGCAGGATCTTTATGACGAAAAGCACGAAGCTGCGGGCACAAAAGTTATTATAACTTTACCATATTTTAATATCTTATGATAAGAACCATTATTATTGATGATGAACAACAAGCCCGCTCAGCATTAAAGTATGAGATCGGACTCCATTGCCCAGAAGTGCAGCTGATTGGGGAAGCTACCAATGTTGCGGAAGGAATTGAAATTCTGAAAAAGGAAAAACCCGAACTGATATTGCTGGATATTCGTTTATCCGACGGATTTGGTTTTGACATATTGGAAGGCTCTGAATTGCCGGGATTAAAAGTGATCATAACCTCTGCCTATTCCGAATATGCATTAAAAGCAATTAAAATAAGTGCTGTTGACTATTTATTAAAACCTGTTGATGCCACAGATCTGAAAGTGGCAATTTCTAAAATAGTAAACTATCAGAATAAAAAAACCACACAACAGGATTCGGCACAATTATATGATCAACAACATAAGATAACCATTCAGACATCCGAAGGTATCTATATTATTCAGATCTCCGATATAATAAGTTGTTCTTCTTATGGAAATTATTGTTTTATCAATTGCAACGGCAATAAAAAAATATTGGTGAGCAAAACATTAAAAGAAATGGAAACGCAATTGGAAAGTTTTGGATTTGAGAGGATTCATCATTCCTATATTGTGAATTTAAATCATGTTACCACCTATAAAAATAAAAACGGAACCAGTGTGCAGATGAACGACGGAAGTGAAATTCCCGTTTCGGTTCGCAAACGTGCGAAGTTATTGGTGCATTTGCATAAGTTGAATTTGTGATTGACGCGAGACGCGAGACGCGTGAATCGGGACACGGGACACGGGATAACAAAAGGGTGGAATAAAAGGGGGAACCTGCCTGACGCGGAAGGCAGGCGCTGATGACGCAGATTGGGCGGATTTAAAGGGATAAAAAATAATGATAAAGTTTAAAAAAGGGGGAATCCGCCAGTAGGCGGATAAAAAAGGATTTCTTATTCCTGAATAATTGATGGTAGTTCTAAAATAAAATTTAGCAGACTATGGATAATAGCCAAACAAATTTCGCAAGAAATTTAAACTCCTTACTCCTCACTGCTTTCTACTTTAAGAGTGTCCCCACAGTGTTACCCGAAGGGAACGCTGTGGATTCGGAGGATAAATGATAAATGATAAATTAATCTTCCTCAGCAATTCTCACTTTAGCTGGATTATCTTTAAGATATGTAATACGGATTTTATCGCCAACCTTATACTGAAGATATTTATCGGAGTTTACATTTAATTCTGTTGTGGTATAATCGCCAAAACGTTCGCGGTTAGGGTTTCCAAAAATATCTTCGATCTTTTTATCAATTTCTGATATATTATTTTCGGTGGAATCGGGGTTTACTTCTAAATTTTTTTCTGGTGTTTCAAGTACTGAGAAATAAGAAATACGAAATACATAACGCATTTTAACCCGTTTAGCACTGCGGTCGTCATCAATTTCCTGTTTTTCTAAAATGGTTGCAATCACAGAAATTCCATTCTCAGAAAAATCTTTATTCTCAGTGCGAATGATAAAAAACAAAGCGACAACAACTCCAATTAATATAGTTATAGATGAGGTTAAAAGAATTTTTTTTGACGTTTGTTTCATTTGCGAAAAAGTTTATTGGTATTAAATTCATGTTTAAATGTTACCGATATTTGCCTGAGGGATTTGAGTGGAAAAACAAATGTCAGGGGTCAGTAATCAATGGTCAGGCATCAAAATATTTGGCTACAGAAAACAACCGGTCCACCGAGACTGCGACTGCGACTGCGAACTAAAGTAAAACCTCCCTCTGAGAAAGGGAGGTTTTTTACTTATCTGACAGCCAATTTTAGTGAATTACGATTAATTTATCTTTTAATATTTCACCTGCATCTGAATGTATAATTACCTGATACATTCCTGCGGCAAGTTCATTTAGTGCAATAACATGTGTAATTTCAACACCTGAAGTAACTTCCACTTCCGGATTTGCAATAAATTGTTTTACACCGGCAGTATTAAAAATTTCTATAATAGCTTTTGAACCTTCATTTAAAACAAATACAATTTCTGCATTTTGATTTGCAGGGTTAGGGAAAATTAAGATTGGATTTTCACCCTCTGCAACATCATCACCCAATTTCATCCAGCAAGCACCTAAAACATATCCATTTGACAATTTAGATGGAACTTGTGCAACGGTGTAACAATAGGTATTTCCATTTTTACACATATAAACCTTATTTAATGATGGCCCGCAACGAACATCTTTATGCGTTACAACGGTTTGATCAGTGCGGTAACATCCGTAATAATCAGTTACCGTTAAAGTATAAGTTGTAGTTGTTGTAGGACAAACGGAAGGACTTGCAATTGTTGACCCATTGCTCCATGAATATGTTTTTGGATCGGAACCACCTGTTGCACTTCCGTTTAATGTTACACAAGTTGGTCCGTAACCTTGCGTAATTAATTTATCTATTCCGGCATTTACCACAGGTCTTGGATTTACTAAAACCGGAACATTATCAGATGTTATTGCACCATTCGCATCCGTTGCAGTAACAGTATATGTTGTATTTGTAGTTGGATTTACAGATGTGGTTGCTGTAGTTGCTCCATTACTCCATAAATAAGTAAATGGTGCAACACCTCCTGTAATAGTTGCATTTAATGTTGCATAAGATCCTTCGCAAATACTTTGATAATTTCCTGCTTCGACAACAAATCCCAAATTAATTTGCATTTCAGGAGTTCCGTTACATCCGTAAGGTGCTACAACAACACCTGCACCTTCTGCTCCACCCAAAATAATTGCAGAAGGTATACCATTAGTTACAATTGTAAATGTAGTACAATATGCTTCAGGAGGTCCCCAACCGCCATGTGTTGTTGTCCACCAATCTGCTCCCCAACCTGTGCCGGTATGAGATAAATAATCATAGACTAAATACTCCAAACCATACATTGGAAACGGTGCCCCTGCTGCGAATACAGCTCCTGTTTGTGGACTTGATAATGTTGCGGGATAAGAAATAAAAGTAGCACCGCCATTTAATGCAACAGACCATGTATAAGTACCTTGATCAGCTCCATAACCCGTACCATCCTGACCTCCGCCGGCACAAAATTCAACTACAAATTCATACTGACCTCCACCGAGATCTGTTTGAGAAATTAATGATGCACTCGAGTTGTCGCAGGCATTTACTATTTTTCCGCTTAGCAGAAAAATTGATACTAATAAAATTATTATTAATTCTTTTTTCATTTTCAAAGTTTTATTATTTGTGTGAATATTAAAATCTGTATTTCTCTTAAATGATAATAAGTGTGAAAGTAATATGGGTAAATATTTTCATAAGATTATTGTGATAAGTGACTAAGTAGAAATGATACCTGTTTGAGAAATAGGTACAAGTGTGAAATAAAAAAATAGATCTAGAACCAGATCAATTTAATTTGATACCGGGAATCAACATTCCTTTACATGAGAATAACAAACTAGCATTATCAACTCATTTCTACATAATTAAGGTCCTTACTAAAGGTCTCTTTTACAGAAAAAATAGCAATCAGTGCTAAAGAAACAGAAATTAATCCAACCACTAATGCAGAATTTATATTCCCGATATTGCCAGCTAAGGCGGCAAATCCAAGTGTTAAAGGAACCACCAATCCCCTCACAAAATTAGGAACAGTGGTTGTAACTGTTGCTCTGATATTTGTGCCGAATTGTTCTGATGCAATGGTTACAAATAATGCCCAATAACCTGTTGCACATCCTAAAAGGAAACACATGGTATTAAATAAGAAAAGAGAATCGCTTTTTATAAATAAATAGATACATGCAAATACAATGCTTGCTAGTAAATAACCGATCACCACTTTTTTTCTGCTTTTAAATACCTGACTTAATATTCCGCTTAGCATATCGCCAACACTTAAACCAACATACGAAAGCATGATTGCGGTCCTGCGGATTTGAATGCCATTGTCACCACTCACATCTAAACCCCATTCGCCGGCAAACTTGTCGGAGAACTTCATTAATACGCCAATACAATACCAAACGGGTACACCGATGAGGATGCAGAAAATATATTTTTTTAATCTCGCTCTTTCAGAAAATAAGGAGAGAAAATTACCTCGGGAGATATTTTGTTTTTTTACCTGATCGAACATTCCACTTTCGAAAGTGCCGAAGCGCAACAACAATAATAAAAGTCCTAATCCACCTCCGATAAAATAGGATGTTCGCCAATCCACCTGACCGGTTATATAAAATGCTGTAACAGCTCCCAGGGCACCAACACTCACTATTATCATTGTTCCCAAGCCTCGTTTTTCTTTTTGCAGAATTTCACTTACTAAAGTAATTGCAGCGCCAAGTTCTCCAGCTAATCCCAGTCCCGCAAAAAAACGAACTACAGAATATTGAAAGGTGTTTTCAACAAATCCGTTCAATATATTAGCTATTGAATATAGGATAATACTTCCGAATAAAATTGACTTTCTTCCTTTAAGATCTCCTAAAATTCCCCAAACTATTCCTCCTATTAACATCCCAAACATCTGGAAATTAAATAAGCGGATGTCCCAGTAATCCAGTTCCGCGGGATCAGTTATTCCCAATCCTTTTAAACTTGTTTTGCTTACAAGATTAAATAATTGAAGATCATAAATATCTACAAAATACCCGAGTGCAGCAACAATAACAGTGAGGCTGAGGATGGAATGTTTTTTTGTTGTGGGTTGGTTCATGTTGGTGGTTAATAGATTTTAACGTCAAAAATAGTTTTTTGCCACGAAGGCACAAAGGCTCAAAGGTTTCACGAAGAAAAAGTCCTCTTTAAATATTAAGTAGTATAGGAAATTTAATAAATTCGAACTTATTGTTTACTTCGTGCCTTAGTGTCTTTGTGGGCTAATTTTTACATCGTTCGGAATTATTTCTTTTGAAGGAGCTCGAGCTACTTTCTATCAAAAACCAAAAAAGTATAGGGATGCGGATTATTTTCATCAGCTTCATGGTGGTCGGCGGAGGATAATATCCATTTATCTTTCTCTAATTCAGGAAAAAAAGTATCCCCTTCAAAACTTGCATGAATTTTTGTGAAATGCACACGATCAGTATACTCCATTGCAAGTTTGTAAATCTCACCCCCTCCTAAGATCATTACTTCCTGCTCTCCTTTTAATAATGGATGATCTATTGCATTTTTAATATCATGTACAACTATACTATCTTCCGCAACAAAATCTTTATCCCTTGTAACCACAATAAATTTTCTTCCGGGCAGCACTTTATTTCCCAATGCATTGTATGATTTTCGTCCTAAAATGCACCATTTGCCAATGGTATTTTGTTTAAAATATTTAAGATCGGAACGCATTTTTCCCCAGGGCATATCTCCTTTATATCCAATAACATTATTATCGGCAACGGCTACAATCGCGGAATATATCATACAGAAACTTTTGCTTTAATATGCGGATGAGGGTCGTAATTCAACAACTCAAAATCATCAATGGTAAATTCGAAAATATTTTTAACAGCGGGATTTATTTTCATCTGAGGCAATTTACGCGGTGCACGAGTCAATTGCAATTTTGCTTGTTCGAGGTGATCGTTATATAAATGTACATCTCCGAATGTATGCACAAAATCACCATAATCAAGATCACAAACCTGGGCTATCATCATTGTTAATACTGCATAACTCGCAATATTAAATGGCACACCTAAAAAAGTATCTGCGCTGCGCTGATATAACTGACAGGACAATTTTCTTTTTTCACCCGCAGTTTTGGCAGGTGCAACATAAAATTGAAATAAACAATGACAGGGAGGTAATGCCATTTTTTCAATTTCTCCTACATTCCATGCACTCACGATTAATCTTCTGGAATCCGGATTTTTTTTAATCTGTTCAATAAGATTTGATATCTGATCTATTGCTCCGCCATCTGCTGTGGGCCAACTGCGCCATTGATGTCCGTACACCGGACCAAGATCGCCATTTTCATCTGCCCATTCGTCCCAGATACGCACTTCATTATCTTTCAAGTATTGAATATTTGTATCGCCTTTCAAAAACCACAATAATTCATGAATGATACTTCTGGTATGGAGTTTTTTGGTTGTCAAAAGCGGAAATCCGTCTTTCAGATCAAAACGCATCTGATACCCGAATAAACTAATGGTACCGGTGCCGGTTCGATCAGCCTTTTGCTGACCTTCTTCTAAAATTTTAGTTAGCAGATCGTGATACTGTTGCATAATGCAAATTTACAGAATTTAAAGGGTTGCGAAACTATTTTGAGGATATGACTAAAGGAATAAACACAATTTCAACAGTGTTGGCATAAGTCGGTTTTGCAGATTTTGAGAAAGAATTTATCTTTAATTAAAACAAACTCAAATGATTAGCAACTTACTCTCAAATCTCGACTGGCTCGCCGTTTTAGTAGCGACTGTAGCCTATTTTGTAATTGGTGCCGCCTGGTATGGCATATTGGGCAAAGGCTGGATGGAGGCAGCCGGATTATCAAAAAACCAAATAAATAACAATTTTAACAAAGCTATTTATGGGGTGACATTTATTTTAGAATTTGTAATTGTTGCATGTATGTGTGGTTTAATGGGACAGAACATAAGCACCGGAGATGCCGTTCAATTTGGTCTTATAGTAGGACTCATATTTTCCGGATTAACCACATGGATACACTATTTATATACCATGCGTTCGAAAAATCTTATTATTTATGATGCGGGATATACAACCATTGCAAGTATTGTTGCTGCAGTAATTTATGCTTCGATGTAAAAATTAATCACGCGATATTTTAAAGCCTGGAATTTTTATTTCGGGCTTTTTAGATTTAAGGATAGGTTGCCTCTAATAAAAATTAAATTAATAATATGGAGGAAAAAAGTTGCCACGAATGCACGAATAAAAATAGGTTAATTAAATTTAGCTATGGCTGTTCATTCGTGCATTCGTGGCTACCCTTTTAACCGAATATATGGATGAAACAACTTGGCACGTATTTGTGCATGTATTTTAATGGAATATGAGGCAACAATTTTTAATTAACTGCTACATTGCGAGATGAAAAAGATTGTATTATAAAACTCATGATCATCACCAATAAACAACCGATCACGTTATACCACAAATATCCAATTTCCAATTTTGGAGTGGCCCAGTTAAAGCGAACACTAAAATCTAAATATAAAATACAGAGTTCACTTATAATGGCGGCAACAAAAACAGCATGCCCTTTTACCTTTTTAATTAAAAATGCGGTAAGAAAAATACCGAGGATGGTTCCATAAAATAAACTGCCCAAAATGTTTACTGCTTCAATAAGATTATCAAAAAGGGAACAGACCAATGCAAATCCTATTGCAAGTGCTCCGAAAAATAAGGTCAATAATTTACTGGCATTGAGATATTGTTTTGCATTGGCATCCTTGTTCATTAATCGTTTGTAAATATCCACTGAAAATGTTGCCGCCAAACCATTTAAGGCTGAAGAAGTGGAGCTCATGCTTGCACAAAATATTACAGCAAATAATAATCCCACCAAACCAACAGGCAAATAATTTGTTACGAAATGCATGAATATATAATCGTGATCGTCTTCTACTCCCGGATTTGCAGCAATTATGATCCTGTTTACCTCAGCTCTCATCTCCTCGCTAAGCACATAGGAAGCAGCTAATTCACTTTTTGCTTCTGCAATTCCTACTGTTTCGTTTTTATCAATTTTATCCTTTAAAAAACTTGCATTTGCCGCATTTAAATAGGTAGTATTCAAGTATTGTTCTTCTGCAATTTTAAGACTATCGGCATAAACAGAGGTTTTTGTATTTTCATATGCAACCTGATTAAAATAAACAGGTGGCTGATTGAACTGATAAAATACAAAAACCAAAATACCTGTGAGTAAAATAAAAAACTGAACCGGTATTTTTACCAGGCCGTTAAATAATAACCCGAGGCGGCTTTCTTTTACGGATTCTCCTCCTAAATATCTTCCAACCTGACTTTGGTCGGTTCCGAAATAACTGAGTTGTAAAAATAAGCCGCCTATTAATCCGGAAATGATATTATATTTATCGCTCCAGTTGAATTTATTATTTTCAATACCGGTGGAAATGATATCCATTTTACCGAGCGCTCCGGCTATCTGCATACTTTCTCCAAAATTCGCATGTTCACTGATATAATAAATTAAATATCCGAATGCGATGAACATTCCAAGGTAGATCACCAACATTTGTTGTTTGTGCGTAACGGCTACTGCTTTTGTTCCCCCTGAAATTATATATGCCGTTACTATAATTCCAATAAACAAAACTGTCGTCCGAAGGTCCCAGCCCAATAGTTGAGATAAAATTATGGATGGAGCATAAATTGTAATTCCAGTGGAGAAAGCCCGTTGAATTAAAAACAAGGAAGCAGTAAATGTTCTCGTTTTAAGATCAAAACGTTGTTCCAAAAATTCGTAGGCGGTATATACTTTTAATTTGTAAAATATAGGAATAAAAAATACTGCAATTACGATCATTGCAAGAGGAAGTCCAAAATAAAATTGAATAAATCCCATACCGCTATCGTATGCTTGTCCGGGCACCGATAAAAAAGTAATCGCACTGGCTTGGGTCGCCATAACTCCCAATCCTATCTCCCACCATTTTCTCTCATTATTATCGTGCAGATAGGTTTCAATGGATCTGGTCTTGCGTGTTTTATAGATACCATAACCCGCAATAAAAAAAAGTGTCCCGAACATCACTACCCAGTCTATCCAATTCATTGAAGATTATTTGTGATATATGAATAAATAATGATCTGCAACACAAGAAATGCCACTACAAAAAGATACCAGTTGCGCCAATATTTTTTTGTGTTCATTGAAATGATTTTAAGATCACCAAGGCAATAATGGGAAAATTTAATGGACCCATTATTTAGACTGATTTTTATAGGATAATAAGTTTATAAATAATCGATACGCACCCGGAACCCCCGCAGGTAATTCACGAAAAAATGCGATGCCGGTATACATAAATGCGCCTTTTCCATAATCTGCAATTATTAATCCTCCGCTCTGGGGTTTTTCATTGGGATCGGTAAATGCCAATGGCGATACATATTCCGGTGCGAGGTCTTCAGCAAAATAAATTCCGCGTTCCTGTATCCATCCTTCAAAATCCTGTTTGGTTAGTTTATTTGGTGTATTTAATACACTATGCTCCGGAAGTAAAAAGTCAACCGGCGAATTTTCATCCGTAACGCGGCCTCTTTTAATTTTAAAGGGATAAGGACCTATAACTTCTATATACATATCCCAGTTTGTATTGTATTGCGTGATAACAAGTCCTCCTTCATTAACATATTGCATTAAAATACTTTGATTATCCGCTAGTAATTTTGAGGTATTGTATGCACGAACACCAATTACCACGGCTTCATATTTTTTTAATTCATTCAAAGTAATAGCTTCTGGAGTAATTGTAGTAATATTCAACCCTATTTGTTGCAGGCTTTCATCAACTTTATCACCGGCTCCTTCTACATACGCAATTTTAGTTTGAGGTATTTTAATATCTGCATTGATAATGTTTATGGAAGCTTGTTCAAATATTACCTGGCGTGGAATATGGTCGTATTCAATAATATAATTTGAACCTAAAGGTATATAGCTGTCAACTGTTTTTATACTTTTCACATAAGTTTCACTATCAAAAATAATAATGGTATCTGTGCGAATATTTGTAAGATCATATTTCGATATAACCTCCTCAGGTGATACATTAAATTTAAATTGTTGAACTTCACCTTTCTTCATATTAATAGGAATTCTGTACGGTTGAGGCTTAGAATTTGAATTAGTTATAAGTGAGATATCAGAGCTAATATCTGTATTCGCAGTTACATTAAACTTTAATTCCACGGAAGATTTATTTTGAATAAAAATATTTTCCTGTTCAACCTCTACGTAAATTCTTGGCACAATACTCAATGGTTTATAAATTTCCCCCTTTACTGCATCGGTTTCCTTATATATAACTGCCCTATTTATTTTAAAAGTCCTTTCTCCGACCTTAATATTATATTCAAAATTTATGGTAGCATCATTATCGGCTTTGCCTCGAAGTAATTGATCGTTTACTGTAAATAATCCATCAAAATCTTCAAGCAACCAATAAGGTGTGGAATTTAATCTAAAGGGAATCGTAATTGTGAATGTATCCAATTGATTAATTCCCACCGGTAAAATTTCTCCTGTTTTATATTCATTTTTTAAAACAGAAACAGATTCCAAAATGAGTGGATATTCATTTCTTTTGACAGATGAACTCACAATTTTAAGTTGCTCACCTTGTACCACCATATCCTTCTCCGCAACAGGCTCCAGCCACAATCCCAAACACGCTACAATTATATTCTGCAACTGTTGTTTTTTAAATTCCACCAATTGATCGGTTGGAGTATTTTCCAATTGTGCATATACCTTTAATAATGCATCAACCGATTTTTCGGGATGTAATACATTAAAATCAGCAATAATTTTATCCAACACCATTTTTATTTCCGAGCCCTGACGATAACGTTCCCAGGTAGTGGAAATTCCTTCAAAAATATCGTTATTTAAAAAGGCAGTTCCGTTTTTTAATTCTAGGTATTCTTTTTGTTCTCCTCTTGTTGGAGTACTTCCAAAGCCCTGACTTTTATGATTGGTTCTGCTTTCTGCAGCAATTTCTCCATAACTTTTTCCAAGTAAAGAATTATATCCTCCAACATCCAGCCAGGCAAGATTTTTTTCTCCGTTTGCAATTTTAGTTGGCAGATCTTTATCCCACCAGGTAGAATTATTTAAAAATAATCTTTGCGCCTGCCAGGCTGTAACATATTTTAATTGTTCAGGAAATTTTGTTGGATCTGCAGCAGCAATAAATGCTTCTTCAGCAATAATTCCACTTACGGTATGCTGCCCATGGCCTGCTCTTTCATCAGGTGGAAATCGCATAATTATAATATCAGGTCTGAAATTTCTTATCACCCAAACAACATCACTTAAAATACTGTCGTGTGGCCATTTGGTAAATGTTTCCGTTGCACTTTTGCTGTAACCGAAATCTACTGCACGGGTAAAAAATTGTTCCCCTCCATCAGTTCTTCTCGCAGCCATTAATTCCTGTGTTCTTATTAATCCCAAATAAGCACCTTGCTCATCACCAACCAGATTTTGTCCGCCATCACCTCTGGTGAGTGACAAATATCCGGTGCGCACTTTTTTTTCGTTTGCCAGATATGTTATCATTCTGGTATTTTCATCATCCGGATGTGCCGCAATATACAAAACACTTCCGGTGGTGTTTAATTTTTGTATCTCCAACAAAATTCTTGACGAATTCCATTCGATCTGTTGGGAAAACGAAATTCTCAGAGCACCTAAAAAACAAATAATAAATAAACTCTTTTTCATAAATTGATTTCGATTTAATTATTGGAGAAGGTGGATTTCATCAGTTAAATGTTAACCAAAGTTTCCTCTCCTGCCTCAAAAATAGAAAACCCCCGATTAAGTTCGAGGGTTCCATATAGCTTTTATTAATATTTTTAAACTGAGGTTGGCAATTTTACTGCCATAACATAGTTAATTCCAGGTAAGGCATTCTCGGTTTTGATCACTTTGCCTTCCAGGGATGATTTTATATAGTGATTAAGAAATGCATATCCACCCTTAACATCTACCACATGTATCTCGTTATCCTCATTGATAGTAAAGGTGATCACCACATTTTTTTCGTCGGGAGCAGGTATTACAGAAGCATAAGATATCTTTTTTTCACCCGATTGACTGGAAGAGTAACTGCGTTGTGCAGTTTCGTCAACAACACAGGTGGCAGCATTTAATAGATCGTCACCTTCCGGGCCGCCTGCTAAAACAACAGTTAGTCCTGTTAACATTACAAATATGATAGCGATCAGGTTTTTCATTTTGAAGTTTTTATAGTGCTACCCTTCGGTAACGTGAAATTAAAAATTATTATGTTAATATGTATATCTTTTAACCATATTTAACGCTAAGGCGTATATATCAGGCAGAAAGTTACAGGTGAACAACAAATCTTAACCTAATTTTTTGACAAGTGCCGAAAAATTAGTGCCAAAAGTGTTAAAATTGGGGATGGAGCATGTTTTTATAGATCAGATAAAGATCAGAAAAGCAAGTTTGGAAGATCTGACCGGACTTTGTGAACTTTGTGCGGAGACCTTTTATGAAACCTATCATCTGGAAAATACAGCAGAGAACATGCAATTGTACATAAACACGCATTTTTCTCCGGAGGTGATCAGTGCAGAACTCAAAAATGAAAATATTTCCATTTTTATAGCCTTCGACGATCAAAAAATGATAGGTTACTTAAAACTGGACATCATAAATTCATCGTATATGCCTGAGGGCAAAGGTGGTGAAATTTCCCGTTATTATGTTTTAAAGGAATACCAGGAATATAAAGTGGGAAAAAAATTGATGAACATTTCAGAAAATTTTACATTAGAAATGTCATGTAATTATTTATGGTTAGGTGTGTGGCAAAAGAATGAAAGGGCGATTGCAATTTACAAACATATGGGTTATAAAATTTCAGGAACTACTACCTTTACCTTGGGTGCCGATGTTCAAAATGATTTTATCATGATCAAAAGTATTTAAAAATGAAGATCAGTATAATTATTCCTACACTCAACGAAGAAAAATACATTTCAAAAATTTTGAATTGGTTTGAATCAATAAATTCTGATAAAATTATTGAATACATCATTTGTGATGGTGGAAGTGAAGATAATACTGTAAAAATTGCATCTCAATTTAAAACTACTATTCTGTATTCACCAAATAAAGGTCGTTCAAATCAAATGAATTATGCTGCGATGCATTCAAAGGGTGAAATTTTATATTTTGTGCATGCTGATTGTATTCCTCCAAAAACATGTTTTGATTCTATAATTGAAGCAGTTCATCAAAATTATGACGCTGGTTGCTTTCGTTATAAATTTGATTCGGATAAATATTTATTAAAATTAAATGCTTTTTTTAATCGTTTTGGCGGATTGATATGCCGCGGTGGTGATCAGACACTTTTTGTAAAAAAAGAAATATTTTTTGAATTAAATGGGTTTAGTGAAAAGTTTATCATCATGGAAGATTATGATTTTGTTAAACGATTAATGAAAAAATACGCCTTTAAAGTGATACCGGAATATGCAGTTGTTTCTGCAAGAAAATATGAACATAACAGTTGGGCAAAGGTGAACTTCGCCAATGCAGTAGCGATGTACATGTTTATGTCGGGTGCATACAGTCCGCAACGAATTCGCAATACTTACCACAGCATGATCAAACATCCTAAGGGGCAATAAGTTATCTTTGCTGCATGTCAGCAGAAAATAGGACATTTGCAACAGGAAAAGTGATCTGGATAACAGGTGCCTCTTCCGGTATTGGAGAAGAACTTTCAAAACAATTTGCCCGTCATAAAGCTACCTTGATACTTTCCTCTCGCAGAAAAGAGGAACTCGAAAGAGTAAAAACGGAATGTCTACCTTATAGCAGTAATATAGAAGTATTACCCATTGATCTTTCTGATCTAAATTCACTTAAAGGAATTGCGGAAAATGCTATTTCTCTCTTTGGAAGGATAGACATGCTTATAAACAGCGGCGGAATAAGTCAGCGATCAACTGCAATGGAAACCGAAGCAGATGTGGAACAGCGAATTATGGATATTAATTTTAATAGTTCTGTAATTTTAAGCAAAGCTGTAATTCCACAAATGGAAAAAAACGGCTACGGAAAAATAATTTTATTGAGCAGTATCACAGGAAAAATAGGCGTTCCGAATCGATCCGCTTATTGTGCAAGTAAACATGCATTGATAGGTTATTTTGATGCAATGCGTGCAGAAAATACCATCAAAGGTTCACCGGTTCAAATCCACATTATAATGCCGGGATTTATACATACAAATATTTCTTATAACGCATTAAAAGGCGACGGAAAAAATCAGGCAATTGTAGATCCCGGACAAGCAAAAGGAATGCCTGTGGATGTATGCGTGAGAAAAATAATTAAAGCAATAAAAAATAATAAAAAAGAAGTCCTAATAGGCAGAAAAGAAATATGGATGGCGCATATTAGGAGGTTTTTTCCGGGATTGTATTATAAGATGATAGTGAAGGTGAAGACGAAATAGGAAATAGGAAGTAGGAAATAGGAAGTAAGTGGTGAGTGGTGAGTGGTGAGTATGTCCGCATCATGATTTTGCTTCGTATGAGAACTTTCACTCGGGATGAATGAGTTATGAGTAATGAGTAATGAGCTTTAATCCAGGTAGGAGCAAACTCAGTACTCACCACTCACTATTCACCCAAATGAGTAATGAGTTATGAGTAATGAGCTTTAATCCAGGAAGGATCATATTCACCATTCACTATTCCCATGGTGAGTGCTGAATGGTGAGTGGTGAGAATGTCCGCATCATGCTTTTGCTTAGAATGAGAAGTGTTTCTTAGGATGAATGAGTAATGAGTTACTTCCGACCCGGATTCACGACTCACGATTCAAGATTCACGAACGAAAATTATCAAATTAACAAATTAACAAACTGAAAATGTAACAATGAAACCAATAATAAGTGGAATACAACAAATAGGAATAGGCAATCCGTTCGTGCATGAAGCATGGAGATGGTATAGAGAAAAATTTGGGATGGATGTGAAGATATTTGAAGAAGCAGCGGAGGCGAATTTGATGTTGCCGTATACGGGAGGACAAGCACATAAACGCCATGCGATACTTGCAATAAATATGAATGGAGGTGGTGGTTTTGAGATATGGCAATATACTTCGAGAACCCCGGTTGCCGCTACATTTGAAATTCAATATGGCGATCTTGGAATATTTGCATGCAAAATAAAAAGTCGGGATGTACATGCTACTTATAAAACTTTACATCGTCAGGGTGTAAATATTTTAGGAGAAATTAGCAACGATCCTAAAGGAGATCCGCATTTTTATTTAAAAGACCTTTATGAAAATGTTTTTGAAATTGTGAAAGCGGATGATTGGTTTGGCAAAACAGAATTTACAACCGGTGGAAGTTATGGAGCTGTAATTGGTGTTACGGATATGGAAAGATCTAAAAGATTTTATGGTGAAATTCTGGGATTTGATAAAGTGGTTTATGATAAGGAAGAGGTATTTACTGATACCTCGGTTTTAGCGGGAGGACAAATTAAATCGAGAAGAGTATTATTGGCACAATCAGCATCCCGACGCGGACCCTTCAGTAAACTTTTAGGAAATGGTGAAATTGAATTAATAAAAGTGTATGATCGTCCCGTAAAAAAAATCTTTGAAAATCGTTTTTGGGGAGATCTTGGTTTTATTCATTTGTGTTTTGATATTCAGGGAATGAAAGAAATGAAGGAATTATGTACAACCAAAGGTTATCCATTTACAGTGGACAGCGGTGATCATTTTGATATGGGAGAAGCAGCTGGACATTTTTCGTATATAGAAGATCCGGACGGAGCTTTAATTGAATTTGTAGAAACGCATAAAGTTCCGATTCTAAAAAAATTGGGCTGGTATTTAAATCTGCAAAAAAGAGATCCTGAGCAGGCATTGCCAAATTGGATGGTGAAGGCAATGGGATTGAATAGGACGAGGGGTTAAATTGTCGTTAGGCAGTAGTTAATTCCTCTTCGTTGATCTGAAGTTCATTAACCACCCTGTTTTTTGTTGGAAAATTAAAAATCATCAATACCAGAAGTGCCACGTACAGATATATAAATATATCGGCACCACTCAACATGACATTTACCACACAAAATAAACAAGGTGCTTCAATGGAGGCTGCGCGAATTAGTGTGGCAGTACGCCATTTGGTTAATTTTGTTTTTACATCGGCCTCCTTTACCTCGGCAATTAATTTATTGTAATAATAAATCCCTCCAACAGGCATCAAAATGGCAAAAATAATTGCAGTATAACCCAAAATATCCATTTCATCCTGAGGCTGGGCAGGTTTTCCTAAAACAAAGATCGTCATTACACCAAATAATACCACTCCCATTATAAGAGAGGCGTAAATTACTGACATTGATTGGAACGCATTTGGTTTTGTTGCCATAAATTATTTATTTATTGTATTTTTTATCCAATTTAATATTTCATTAAATACAGTCAATTGTTGGGGCTCGTTATGCATTTCGTGATACAAACCATCCATTTCGATAAATGTCAAATTTTTCTGATGTTTATTGGCAAATGTTCTACTTGCATCACAGGATGTAATTTTATCTCCGTTACCATGCATTAATAACACAGGATATTTTAAATCATCGGCATGATCCGATATTGCATGTCCACGCGTTAGGACTTCAAAAAATGCAGATACTGAAATTTTACCATGCACCAATTTATCGTCCTTATACTTTTGCACTACTTCCTCATCATGTGAAATTAAGTTAGCAGCCAATCCGGTGGGTTGCAATAAGGATGGGAAAATTGATTTAACTGTTTTTCCCAACGCAACTTTCCATGCAGGCGGTTCAAAGGCAAGTTTTATCCAGGGAGAAGTAACTATGTATCCTTTAATTTTTCTCGAATTAACAAATGAATGATGAAGAACAATTGTTCCACCCATACTATGACCATAAACAAATACCGGAACAGCGGGAAATAATTTCTCCGCCTCATCCAATAACATGTCAACCGACTCCGTATATTCATTAAAGGAACTAATATGTCCTCGTGCACCCGCACTCTTACCATGACCAACAAGGTCTATAGCAATAAATGCAATATCATGATCCACAAAAAAACCGGCCACATGTTCAAATCTGCTGCTGTGATCACTTTGGCCGTGCACATGGCATATAACAGCAACAGGTTTGCCTTCCGGTAACCATCGCTGAGCGAAAATATGCTGACCGTTTTTGTTCTTCCAATCGTAGGTAGAATGATTCATAAATACTTTATAAAATGTTGGCATAAATATAAGGTAAAACTTTTACCTTCGGGATTGAATTGGTTGTAGTTGGTGAAAAACACACAACCACGGCGTCAGACTGTGCAAAAACTACTGTATAACTTCCACAATTAATATTTTAATTTATTTATAAATCGTACTAATTTTATTGGCATAAATAATCTAATATGT
>JAYSYX010000304.1:0-25065 GCA_043727235.1 Bacteroidota bacterium | reverse complement strand
CTGCTCTGCTTCTTCTTATTGCATCTGAAACAGCAATTATTGCTTCATCCTGACCAACAACACGTTTGTGTAACTCATCTTCCAGCTTCAACAATTTCATTCTGTCGCTTTCCAACATTTTTGTTACGGGAATACCGGTCCATTTTGCAACAATTTCTGCAATATCCTCTGCATCCACTTCCTCTTTCATCAATCTTTTGGTTGCATCCAGTTGTTTTAATTCCGTTTCAAAATTTAAAAGGTCTGTTTCTGCTTCTTTAATTTTCCCATAACGCAATTCAGCAACCTTACCATAATTTCCTTCGCGCTCAAATTGTTCGGCTTGTAATTTGAATTGTTCTATATCCGATTTTTTTTGCTGGAGTTTGTCAACCAATTCTTTTTCCTGTTGCCACTTTGCTTTTATTGCATTTCGCGTTTCAGAAAGTTCGGAAATGTCTTTATTGAGTTCTTCCAATTTTCTTTCGTCTTTTTCACGTTTTATTGCTTCGCGTTCAATTTCCAGCTGACGAATTTTTCTTTCCACCTCATCCAGTTCTTCCGGTACGGAATTCATTTCCAAACGCAATTTCGCTGCGGATTCGTCAATAAGATCAATTGCCTTGTCCGGTAATTTTCTGTCGGAAATATATCGTGAACTTAATTCCACCGCAGCTATAATCGCAGCATCTTTAATTTGAACCTTATGATAACTTTCGTAACGTTCTTTTAATCCCCGCAAAATAGAAATACTATCCTCAATACTCGGCTCATCCACCATTACTTTTTGGAAACGACGTTCAAGTGCTTTATCTTTTTCAAAATATTTTTGATATTCACTTAAAGTTGTTGCACCAACTGCTCTTAATTCGCCTCTCGCCAATGCAGGCTTTAAAATATTTGCTGCATCCATCGCACCTTCACTTGCACCTGCACCAACAAGGGTGTGTATCTCATCAATAAATAAAATAAATTGCCCTTCACTCTGAATTACTTCCTTAACAACTGCTTTTAATATTCTTCAAACTCACCTTTATATTTTGCTCCCGCAATTAAAGAACCCATGTCAAGCGAATAAATAGTTTTGGATTTAAGATTTTCCGGAACATCACCATTCACAATTCTATGTGCAATTCCTTCTGCAATTGCCGTTTTTCCCACACCGGGATCTCCAACTAAGATCGGATTATTTTTTGTTCTGCGGGATAGGATATGCAGCACTCTTCTTATCTCCTCATCACGACCAATAACAGGATCCAATTTTCCTGATTTTGCGCGTTCATTCAAATTAACGGCATATTTATTTAATGCATTGAGTTGATTTTCGCCTGACTGCGAATTCATGGTAGTTCCTTTGCGCAATTCTTTTATTGCTGATTTAAGGTCCTTCTCCGTAACTCCCTGCGATTTTAATAATTTACTTACATCATCATTACTCGCAAGAATTCCCAATAAAATATGTTCTACCGAAACAAATTCATCACCGAATTCTTTTAAATAATTCTGAGATTTTGCAATGGTAAGATTTGCATCGCGCGATAAATATTCGCCGCCCTTACTTTCTACCTTTGGCAATTTCGTTAATTGTTCATCTATCTTTTGTTCCAGATAATTGACATTTACGTTTAGTTTTTTTAATAAATAACCTATCACCTCATCATCACTTCCTATCATAGATTTTAAAATATGATCGTTGTTGATCTGTTGGTGATCCGATTGCATGGCCAGTTGCTGTGCCTGTTGGATCAGTTCCTGACTCTTTATGGTGAAGTTTTGTAAATTCATAATTATAGTTTCATCTTATGGTATTTGTTACACGCAATAAATATACTTTATATATAATTGCCTCAAAGTTAGACAGATTGGCTGTTTGGGACCCAACTCAAGTGACAACATGTCGCCGGAAACAATCTATAACTGACATTTAGCCTACTAAAATAGATAGTTCAGAAGTATTAAAATTTAATTATCTTTAGTTTTCTAAAAATCCATGCACATGCAATTCTTCACATTCAGACCAGCGGCAATATTTTCAATTGCATTTCTATCCATTCTTGTAAATTCCTGCAAGTATGATGTTGCAACTTCGGATAAATTAAGTTTCAGAGGTGAAATAATTTCCTCCCAACTTTTGCATGCTTATACGATAGAACAAACTGATTCTGTTTTAGCTGCATATGATCCTGATCTTCTCACCTATCCAAATGATTATCCAATAGAAATTTATCGCGTGATATATAAAACAATTGATGCTTTTGGAAATGAAACACAGGCATCGGGCGCGGTTGTATTACCAGTTACCGGCTCCTCTGCCTTTCCAAATTGTATTTATGAGCATGGAACGGTGATGATGAGATATGATGTTCCATCCTACGAAAGTGATGAACTTATTTTAGGAATTATTTATGCCTGTGCTGGATATATTATGAGTCTTCCCGATTATTTAGGAATGGGAGATTCACCTGGTCCACATTTATATTGTCATGCAAAAACAGAAGCCACAGCAAGTGTTGATCTTTTACGTGCAGCAAAAACATTATCCGCTGAAAAAAATGTTTTATATAACGATCAGCTTTTTATTTTCGGTTACTCACAAGGCGGACATGCAGCCATGGCAACTACACGTGAAATACAATTATATCACAGCGACGAATTTACAATTACGGCAAGCGCTCCCATGAGTGGCCCCTACGATATGAGCGGAGCACAAACAGATTATGTATTAAGTGATGAACCTTATGGAGCTCCTTTTTATTTACCTTATTTAATGTTTGCCTATAATGAAGTGTATAAAATGTATGATAGTCCTTCTGATTATTTAATTTCACCATACGACGTATCCTTACCTCCATTATTTGACGGCGAACATGAAGGTTGGGAAGTGGATGCAATTATGCCGTCAGTTCCTAAAAATATAATTAAACCGGAGGTATTACAAGATTTTTTATCCAATGAAAATAATCCATTTCGAATTGCACTTCGCGACAATGACCTAACAAACTGGACACCTGAAGTTCCTTTAATGATGTTTTATTGCACTGCAGATGAATTAGTAAATTACGAAAATGCTATTAATGCACAGGATATTTTCATGTCGAATGGTTGCACATCAAGCACACTCTATCAACCATCACCGTCTGCATCACATACCTCCTGCGCCGAACCTTGTTTTATTTTTGCGAGGATTTGGTTTGATGGGTTGAAGGAATGAAAGAATGAAAGAATGAAGCCCGACGACCTCACACGTTTTGGAAACCTGTGCAGGTCTGAGGGAAGGGAAAGAGATTTAAAAATGAAAGAATGAAAGTATGAAGGAATGAAGGTTTTTTTAACCTGGTAAGGTCTGAGGGAAGGGAAAGAAGAATGAAGAAATGAAAGAATGAAGAAATGAAAAAAAAGGGGATCGCTGATCACGCGGATTTAGCGGATTTAAAAGGATAAAAAATAGAAGAAATTATTCTGCAGAAACTTTGATAAACTGCACAAGAAAGGACTTTCACTTTGGGAAGATAAGATATGGGTTAAAAAAAAGGTGATGTTTTACAAAACATCACCTTTTTTATTTTTAAATAAAATTAATATCAATCGTCGATCACATCTTTTTGTAATGTTTTAAAAACGTATTCGGTGAGTTCCATACCGATCTTTGTTTTTACTCCTATCATTGCAGTTACTGCTGCACCGCCGCCACCGGGATAGATAATATCCATAACTTCACCATTGGATGGATTCATTACAAGATAACTATATAGAACAGTGTAAGTACCATTTACATTTGTAAATTGCGGAGAAATAATAAGGTATACCTTACCCTCAGTTTTAGCTAAAATAATGCTATCGTATTGTGCATCAGAAACCAATTCAAAAGGAAATTTATATAATGCTTTAATTTCATTTTTGGTCAAGTCTTTATCAAGATCAGATTCGCGAATAACAACAGTCATTTCCTTTAATAATTTTGCATTTTCCTCTGCCATTTCACGCATATCTTTTGCTTTCGCTTTTGCGAGCCTGTTTTCCATATACCATGCACAATATTGCAATCCAAAAGTAAGATCACTTTTCTGTGGAAATACATGTGGAAGACCAACTTCTATAATAGGAAGTTTTTTAGTGTTCTTAATATTTTCTATCAGATCTATTCTGATATAAGTTGAACTGCTCCAATCTGCTTTTTGCGATTTAATATCACCTTCTTTCAGATCATAATAATTCCAATCCAAACCCGGATCTGAATCACTCACATTAAATACAATATTTGTTTCGCGATTAAATGCATAAATAACACCGTACTCTTCACTTTTTGCTTTTTGAAGTGCTTTTGCCTGCTCCCAGGTTTTGTAAACGATCTCTGTCTCATATGGCCAGAAATTTTCAATGGCAACCTTTAAGTTTGCATTGTATTCATCCAAAGCTGCTTTATAAGCAGGAATTGCTGCCGATTTGTTTAACTTTTTTAATTTTTCTACAACCTTTTCATTTTCAACCTCTGTAACCACAATTAATTTACGGTTTTTGAGGTCTTCAATTTCTTCTACCTTACCATATGACCATTGTGCCGAGGCATTAAAGTTGATCATAAGCAGTAAGATCATGAGGAGAGTACTGGGAATGCTGATTTTTTTCATAGCTGATTTTTTTTACAAAGATATAGGAATTATCAGCATCACAGTTTTTAAGTGCGTAAGTAGTATGAACGGGAATAATTTCGGATATTTGCCCCTTCCAAAACCAAAATTCATGATAATAGGAATTTTGGGAGAAGGTTCAGCAGATAAACGTGTGGCGATCACACCTGAGCATATCTCCTCCTTACTGGCCTTAAAGGCGCAAAAAATAGTAGTAGAAACCAATGCGGGCGCCAATGCCAGCTATCCAGATGCCGATTATACCGCAAAAGGAGCTGTTATCGCCTCCAGGCAATCCGTGATGTCTGAAAGCGACATCCTGATCATGATACATCCGTTGGAAAGCAGTGAGTTATCGGGTTTGAAGGGAAAAGTGCTGATTGGCGGTTTTAACCCTTTAGTTAATAAAAATTTTGTTACCAATTGCCTGAATGCAGGTGTATCTGCCTTCAGCCTCGACGTGATCCCAAGAACCACAAGAGCCCAGGCAATGGATATATTGTCAAGTATGGCAACTGTTGCTGGTTATAAGGCAGTTTTACTTGCCGCAACCACTCTGCCGAAGTTCTTTCCTATGTTCATGACAGCCGCCGGGACCATCACCCCGGCCAAGATTGTAATTTTAGGAGCAGGTGTTGCCGGATTACAGGCAATTGCAACTGCTAAAAGACTAGGCGCTGTTGTGGAAGCGAGTGATGTAAGAACGGCAGCAAAGGAGGAAGTACTGTCGCTAGGAGCAAAATTTATTGAAGTAGAAGGTGCAACAGAAGATAAAGGCGCCGGAGGATATGCAGTTGAACAAAGCGAAGAATTTAAAAAACGCCAGCAACAAAAAGTGCAGGAACATGCCGCAAAAGCTGATGTTGTGATCTGCACAGCACAAATTCCGGGACGAAAAGCACCGATACTATTGCAAAAGGAAACGGTTATGCAAATGAAACCGGGATCTGTTATTGTAGATCTTGCTGCTTCTACCGGTGGAAATTGCGAATTAACGGAAAATGGCAAAACGATAAATGTAAATGGTGTTACTATTATTGGTGACAGCAATTTACAGGCCTCCATGCCTTTTGATGCAAGTAAAATGTTTGGAAAAAATATTCTGAATTATATTAAACTCCTCATCGACAAAGAGGGAAATATCAATCTGAATTTTGAGGATGATCTCGTTACCGGTACTTGTATCGCACACAACGGCGAAATAAAAAATGAAAGAGTTAAATCAGTAATGACCCAAAGTGTTTCCTGATAATTAAACAGAATGAAAAAACTTCTCTTTTACTTTATCGGTTTATTTATAACACATTTCTGTTCCGCACAAATTGTGCAGGCATTTGATCTGCTGAAAATCCATTCCTGTACAAATTACGATTGTGCAAATTCATTAATAGTTGAAAATGGCTATCAATATTCCACTACTCCTATCAAGGAAGAAGGAAAAACAGGTTATCTCTATACCTATCCTAATGCAAAAAAATTAACAACAAGTGATCAATCAACCATTAATGTTTATCACACGATTGTTTATGAATTAAATGAAACAAGTACAGAAGTTGTGATCTATTATTTTTATGGTGACAATCACTATAAGGATCTTTTAAAACAATTAGAGACGCTGGGATTTAAAAAGTTATTAGTTTCGGATAAAGAAGATGGGTTTACCTATTTTCTTACAAGTTCATCCAATTATCCTGGCAAACCTTTACATATTAATGCTGAAACCAGAGTAAAAGACAATCATAAATACACAGAATACACTTTAAATATTTTATAATATGCAAGAAATTATTTTATTGAATGCTGTTGATACCGTTGGTGCATTTTTAACTGCACTCGACACCTGGGATATCATTTATATTCTTTTGCTCGCAGCTTTTTTGGGTGTGGAATTAATTAGCAATGTTCCGGCAATTCTGCACACACCTTTAATGAGCGGCGCAAATGCAATTCATGGTGTGGTTATAATAGGTTCCATTATTGTGATGGGCCACGCCGAACCGGATAATTATCTCGCAATAGTACTCGGATTTTTAGCCGTAGTACTTGGAACATTAAATGTTGTTGGAGGATTTGTGGTAACGAACAGAATGTTGCAGATGTTTAAAAAGAAGAAATAAAAATGCAGTGGCAGTGGCAGTCACAGTTTAAATAGAACCAAACTCATTATTCATAACTCATTACTCATCTTATGGAATATTACGACATATTAAAAATTTGTTACTTACTCGGAAGTATCTCTTTTATTGTGGGATTAAAAATGCTTTCAAAACCGGATACGGCAAAAAAGGGAAATATATTTGCCGGGATAGGTATGACCATTGCAATTTTAGGAACGATTTTATTTCATAAAGATCCCACAACTAATGAAGGTATTGGTAATCTAGGATATATTGCCGGTGCAATTGTTTTGGGTACTGTGGTAGGATATTTAGCTGCGATGAAAGTGAAGATGACGCAGATGCCGCAAATGGTTTCCTTATTTAATGGTATGGGTGGTGCCTGTGCTGCATTAATTGGAATTGTGGAAATGAGTACACATCATCCGGAAGCATGGGGTGAAAGATTAATTATATTTTTAGGTTTAATGATAGGTTCCGTTTCCTTTGCAGGTAGTATGATAGCATATGGAAAATTGGAAGGAAAAATTAAAGATTACGGCAGCAAATTCCTGCAATTTTTTAATAACACTTTCGTTTTTGCAATATTAGCAATTATAGTTTATGCATCCATAACAGCCGGATTAAGTGATAATATTATCTGGATTATTTTCGGAGCGTCATTATTATACGGAGTATTTTTTGTGTTGCCTATCGGAGGTGCAGATATGCCGGTGGTAATTTCATTATTAAATTCATTCACCGGAGTTGCTGCGGCATTTGGCGGATTCTTATACGACAATCAGGTGATGCTTACCGGAGGTATTTTGGTGGGAAGTGCCGGAACTATATTAACGATATTAATGTGTAAGGCCATGAACAGAAGTTTGTGGAATGTAATTATCGGAGCATTCAGTGCAAGCGGACCTGGAAGTAAATCAACAGAAGGATTATCCATTCGCGAAATAAGTGTTTCAGATGCTGCAATATTATGTTGTTATGCAAATAAGGTAACAATTATTCCGGGTTATGGTCTCGCAGTTGCGCAGGCACAGCACACTTGTCACGAGTTTGAAAAAGCGCTGGAAGCAAAAGGTGTGGAAGTGAATTTTGCAATTCATCCTGTTGCAGGTCGCATGCCCGGACATATGAATGTATTATTGGCAGAAGCAGATGTACCTTATGATAAATTAAAGGAGATGGATGATATCAATCCGCAATTACCAAATACGGATGTTGTAATAGTAATTGGTGCTAACGACGTTGTAAATCCTGCAGCGGAAACTGACCCCTCCTCTCCTATTTACGGAATGCCAATTATTAAAGCAACCACCGCAAAAAATATAATCGTAATGAAACGAAGCATGGCAAAAGGATATGCAGGAATTGAAAACGAATTATTTTACGAAGCAAAAACACGCATGCTTTTTGGTGATGCTAAAGTAACTTTGGAGAAGTTGATCGCGGAAGTGAAGAACGTGTAAGGGGACATAGGAAGGAGGAAATAGGATATAGGACATAAGACATAGGACATAGGACATAGGAAATAGGAAATAGGACATAGGAAATAGGATATAGGGTATAGGAAGTAGGAAAAATGTGTTTTAAAACTTGATTTTTGAAAACCTACGTGAATTTCAATTATCAAATTACCATATTAACAAATTACCAAATGCTCACATCCTTTTCCATTCTTTTTGCATGGCGGCTTTAAATTTCTCTTTATTCAGATCCTTTTCATCTACATATTCTTCAAAATAACCGCATTTGGCACAGACATAAATTGCAACGGAAAAACCGGTCCAGCTAGAAATAACGGCACCACTTCTATCACCTCTTTTGAGAAGACCTTCATTGGTCAAAATTTCAGTGCCCTTGCATTTAGGGCAGGTTTTAGTTACTTTCATAAGGCTAATGTAGGGTAATTTGCTTTTATTTGCAATATGCAAAAAACACTTGCTGTGATTGGAGGAGGTGCTGCCGGATTCTTTGGAGCAATAAATGCTGCGGAATTTAATCCTGAACTTGAAATTCATATTTTTGAAAAAGGAAATAGTTTTCTTTCCAAGGTAAAAATTTCCGGAGGTGGAAGGTGTAATGTTACCAATGCATGTTTTGATCCTGATATTTTGGTGATGAACTACCCCAGAGGTAAAAAAGAATTAATAGGCCCATTTTATATTTTTAATCCTGAGCACACAGTGGAATGGTTTGGGAAAAGAAATATTAAAATTGTAATGGAGGGTGATGGAAGAATGTTTCCTGATACTAATTCTTCGCAAACTATAATTGATTGTTTTATGGAGGAGGCAGCGAAACATAAAATTCATTTACACCTTCAAACAGGAGTTCAGGAAATATTAAAAAATGAAGATGGAAAATGGAAATTAATATCCTCCGACAAAAAAGAATTTCTGTTTGATAAATTATTAATTACATCAGGAAGCAGTAATCAGATATGGAACGTTTTGAAACACCTCGGACATACAATTGTGCCTCCCGTTCCTTCTTTATTTACCTTTAATATTAAAGATCCAAGAATCCATGACCTGATGGGTATTAGTGTTCCTAATGTCACTTGTTCAATCGCAAATACCAGATTAAATACAATTGGACCATTATTGATAACGCACTGGGGATTGAGCGGACCTGCCATTTTAAAACTTTCTGCATGGGCTGCAGTGGAACTTAATACTTTAAAATATAATTTTCAATTACAAATTAATTTCATCCCGGAATATAAATACCAGGGATGTCTTGAAGTTTTATCTGCCAACAGAAAAACTTCTCCAAAAAAAACTATTGTTTTAACCAATAATTTCAATTTACCGGGCCGGCTATATAAAAGTATTTGTGATTTTGCGGAAATACCCAATACATTAAACTGGAGTGATATTTCCAAGGAAAAAATTCAATTACTTGCAAAATTACTTACGGAAAGTATATTTGATGTAAAGGGCAAAAGCAATTTCAAAGACGAGTTTGTTACCTGTGGCGGAGTTAAATTACAGGAGGTGGATTTTAAAACGATGGAAAGTAAAATTTGTCCCAATCTGTATTTTGCAGGTGAGGTATTAAATATTGATGCAGTTACGGGAGGATTTAATTTTCAAGCGGCGTGGACAACGGCATTTATTGCTGCGAAGGCAATTGGTAAAAAAATTATCCACGAATGACACGAATTTACACGAATAGGAAAACGTCAGATAGGAACTAATTCCAAATAATAATTGTATCAATTTAAAAAAAATATGGCTATCCAAATATATCCGCTGGAAAAACAAATAAAGGGTGGTTTTAACGATGGAGAGATTGTAGAGAATAAACCAATACAGATGTCCCATGACAAAAGTAAACTGCAACCCTTTTCCAACATCTTTTATTGGGCACATGCGAGTGCTACTGTTACCAGCACTATAGGATTACATCCACATCAGGGTTTTGAGATCATGTCATTCGTATTAAAAGGAACCATAGAGCACTACGATACAAAAAACAAAAAATGGATTCCTTTAAAGACCGGAGATGTACAAATAATTCGCGCCGGAAGTGGAATTAGCCATGCAGAAAAAATAACAGAAAATTCTCACATTTTTCAGATCTGGCTTGATCCTGATATTTCGAAATCCTTTCATCAACCTGCAACTTATAATGATTATGCAGCAGATATGTTTCCCGTAATTACTAGAAATGGTTTTACCATTAAAACGTTTAAGGGCGAAGGTGCGCCACTGGAAATGCAAACGCCCGGAATAAACATACAGGAAATAACTTTTACTTCCGGTTCGCATTTACTGGAACTTGATAATAATCTGATACATTCCATGTATTTAATGGATGGAGATATGCATTTAGAAAACAACACATTAAATCCCGATGATTTTATTGTTGTGGATGAGCTGAACACCTTGAATTTCTCTTCTGAATCAGGAGGAAAAATCTTTGTAATAAGCTCTCCATCCGAGGTTCCCTACGAAACCTATGTGGCATCCAAGTAAAATCTGAAGATGATTTATCACAAATAAATAGACTGGAGTTTTCGTGGAATTATTATTTGAATTGTAAAGCCTTATAAGGATTTATTTGAATATTTCGGAAATTTATATCTTTGACAAAAAACACTATGAAAGTAACTTCCGTCATCCTGATTTTATTCCTTTTCTCCGCTTGTAAAAGCGAGGCCGATAAACTTATTGATAATTATGAATCAAAGGTTATTGCATATGAGGAGCTTGTAGATGATGGACTTGAAAAGAATAAGTCGGAGATCAACGCTTTGAGCGATGATATCAGCGCCATAATGGATGCAATTGGGAATCAGCAATTATCAGATGAACAACAATCGACAGTGACCGGAATTTCGTTGAGATTTCAATTGTCACTTATGCTTGTGCAACAAGACATGACCAAAACTATGGATTCAACTATTGATTCTATACTTGATGGACTTGATAGCATTAATATCGAAATGATACAACCTGATAGTTTATAATTAGTCTGTGGAAATAGTATCTCAATCCAAGAAGTTATTTTAGTTTACAATAACACTTTTCGATGCTGTAAATTCAACTGTTTTAATCCGAATAATGTATTGCCCTTTTGAATATTCAGGTAAAACTATTTCTATAGTATTTGTTCCGGCTTGTTGGTAAAATATCTGATCAAATATTTTCATACCGAGCATATTATAAGCCTCTATCTCAACATCACCTTCCATTTTCTGAGTTACAAACATTTCAAATATACCGGTATTCGGGTTAGGATAAATTTCCAGGGATTCAGATAGCTCATATTCAGCAATTGACCGCAAAGGCAAGGTTGTAAAATTTGCGATAGGAGAAAAAGCTGAGCTGGATCCATCACAAATTGTTTTAACTTTATATTGATATTCAGTGTTTGAAAATAATCCCGTTAAATTTTTTGATGTTGTTGTGGAATTTTTTTTCAACCATGCACCACCACCTACCGGACGATATTGAATTTGGTATTTAGTAGCACCGGCAACAGCAGTCCAGTTTATTTTTGCAGAAGAACTGGTGATCATATTTACAAAAATTCCCGTTGGAAATGCGCAACTACATCCATCAAAAATATGTGCATTTAATCCTGAAAAATTATTTGCTCCAAGCACATCCCACTCTGTGGCACCGATAGCCCAATCTAATTGTCCCTTCGTTATATTGCTCTTTCGCGAGAGCGAATTATTCGTTGTAGAACCAGCGGCAACAATCCAACCACCAGGTCCGGGATCAATACCAATCACTCCTATCTTATCTATCATATCCGGTCCCTGATATAATACGACTGCATCATTACCATCGAATGCTGCACCTCCTCCGGTAGTATCAGCCTGCGCTAATAATGCAGGATTTGCATCTTCAGTAGTAATAACATATGCATCACCAGCCGCTAAAATTCCGCTGCAATTAAAATAATAACTAGGTCCTAAATTTCCATTTAAATAAATTTGTACCCAATAATTGGAAAGATCAACAGATAGCAGTGTTGGATTATATATCTCCAATACTTTATTATTTGCAGCACCTGAACCTTCACCATATTGCGAAATAATTAAATTACTACAGTCAGCGATCACAGGATCATCATTATCATCAATAAACATTAATTTAAAATGTGGTTCACCAATTGAACAGCCTGGTGAAACACTATCAATCTCGAGATAAATAGTTTCCTGATATTCAGGATCAATATCATTAATTATAGGAATATTAATGGTTTGAATTAATCCACCACCTGCTGTAAAAGAAACAACAGTTTCATCAGCCAGGATAAAATCAATTCCATTGGTTACACTCGTCACATCTTCATTAATATGAATAAATGCATTGCAATCGTGCGGAGTTGCAATTTGTACTGCAACGGAAATAGTTCCAACGCCCTCATCATAAAAAGGTAATTCTGAGTTAAAATTAATTACCGGTATGGGAATTGGATCGGTATGTGCATTGAGCGAAATATTATCCAGCCCAATTTCATCTCTGTTTCCTGTAAAACCTATAACATCATCGCTGGTCCATTTCAGATACATTGTACTTCCGTTTAAAAAGGTGAGGCCTGGAATTGTTACAGATCTATTAAAAGTATACAATAAAAAATCAGCCGCACCAAAAGAATTAAAATCTACTGATGGTACATTAGTAAAACTAATATTGTCGAATGAATAGGAAAGTTTTAAGGAAGTTGATCTTGTTTCATTATTATAATTATAAATAACATAGGAAAAATCCACCGAGGTTATCGTAGTTCCCGTTATATTAAGATATCTTGTAGTAATGGTTCCCGGAACAAAATCACCTGCTGTTGGTTGTATGTATAATGCCTGATTTCCCAATCCGCCACTATAACCATAAATGCCCCCAATAGTTACATTCCCCCCTGTTGATCCTCTTGCATAATCACCACTGGTATTTGTTCCGCCAAAAGACAGATTTCCATCAGAAAAGCCGGTTATTTGCCAGTTGTCTGCATTCAACTGACCACTTGACGGGGTAGGAGTAAATCCTAAACCAGTAAATCCGGTAAAAGTCTCAACGATAGAAGTTCCGGGAATTACAATGGAAACCTGGGCTTTTCCGGTAAAAAAGAGGCAAATCAATAATGTGGAAAGCAATGTTTTTATCATATTATTTTAATTTTGATCATTCAGCCAATCTAACATAATATATTTAAATTGAACCTTGAGAACCTGATACAATATTAATAAATCTACTGTTTAAACCAATTGCCCACTTCCATGTCCAAACAGAAAAAACTGATGAAGATCTATAAAACCCTAGCTATAATTCTTTTTCCTGCCCTATCCTTCACGCAAAATCCGGGCGATCAAATTTTTGCAATAAATCAGGTTATTAACGTAGATCTCCAATTTTCACAACCGGAGTTCTGGGATTCTTTAGTGTTGAATTATGATACTGAAACCTATATGAATGCCGAAGTAACGATCACAGATTATTCAGGTGAAACTTTCTTTTCAGAAATTGGAATTCGATTAAAGGGAAATTCAAGTTATGGTCACCCCGGAGAAAAAAAATCCTTTAAAATTGATTTCAACAAATATATAGATACACTGGTATACGACGGCTTAAAAAAACTGAATTTTAATAATTGTTTTAAAGATCCCACTTTTATGCGGGAGAAAATATTTTATGATATCTGTAAAACAGATGGTATTAATGCACCGCGAATTAATTATGCCAATGTTTACATGAATGGTACTTTTTGGGGATTTTACACTGTGGTTGAACAAATTGATGACGAATTTTTGAAAACACATTTTGATGATAAATCGGAAAATTTATTTAAAGCAGGTGATGCATTCGGAATGGGCGGACCAAGTGATGAGGCAGATCTGAAATATTACGGTGCAGAACAATTGGATTATGATGGTAAATACACTTTAGAAAACAATACAGATGAAAATGATTGGTCAGATCTTATCACATTACTTGATTTCATTAATAATTCCTCTGATGAAGTGTTCTCCGCTGAACTTTCGCTTCATTTTAATGAGGAACAATTAATGAAAAGTTTTGCTTTGAGTAACCTTTATTCAAATCTCGACAGTTATTTAAATTCTGCACGCAATTATTATATTTATAATAAGGATTCAACAGGAATTTGGGAATGGATAAACTGGGATTGCAATGAGGCATTTGGATCATACGCTCCCGGTGGTGCTGGCACAAACATGATTGAATTAGACCCGCATTATTTCGGATTAAACAGACCATTGTTAGAACGAATTTTAGATGTGGAAACAACGAAAATAATTTATGATGAATATTATTGTGCACTTCGTTCTACCTATTTTACGGATAGTTACATTCAAACACAAACAGACCTTCTATATACTTTGATCCAAGCGCATGTTTATGCCGACGAAAATAAGATGTATACAAATGCAAATTTTGATTCAAATATATATAGTGATATTACCGTTGGAGGCGGACCTGGAGGGGGAACAATTTATGGACTCAGATCATTTATAAGTGAAAGAAATGATTGGTTGGATGCTGTTATCTACTGTTCGGAAATTGCTAATAACACCTCAGAATTTTCCGAATTTGAAATTCAAATTTACCCAAACCCGGTTCAGGATATTCTATATATAGAATATGACCAATCGACAGATAATTCTGTTTTTACAATTATAAATATGCAGGGAATTGCTGTCAATAATTTTGTCAGGCAAGACAAAACTATAAATGTATCGCAATTACCTGCAGGAATGTATGTTTTAAAGGTGGAGATAGAAGGTGATATAATTTGTAATACATTTATTAAAATATAGGTTTAATATTTTGGGAAGCTTACAGCGGGTTGCCCTTTTGAAAAAAATTCATCAACATCGAGAAACCCTAAATAAGAAAATCTAGCAAACATAATTTTTTCATGGAATTTTATGCTTCGGATTTATATTTCTCCTCAGGTCAAACTTTTACAAGATTTTCTATTCGGGGTAGCCCCGAATAAGAAAATTTAGGGGAGTTTATTTTTAGTTTAAATTTAGGATCTTGTTTAGCATTTACTTTTGATTTAAACTAATAGAATAATTTTCGATTCGGGGTGCATCCAACTAATTCAATAGTTCGGATTTATTCCTGATTGTTGTCGTCCACTTCGAGATACCCCGAATAAGAAAATCTAGCAAACATAATTTTTTCATGGAATTTTATGCTTCGGATTTATATATCTCGTCAGGTCAAACTTTTAGAAGATTTTCTATTCGGGGTAAATCCAACTAATTCAATAACAAGTTCGCTACGCTGCTTGTTATTGAATAAGTTGGATTAAAAAAAACCCACCTGCCAGAGCGACAGATGGGTGTAATCCTAAACCACACATCTTTATTAAAAGGTATAACGGATACCTAATCCGTATCCCATATCAAAGTCATCATTAATTATTCCGAATTCTGGACGGGCATCTAAACTCAGCTGGAATGGAACTTCTGAAAAATTATATTCAATTCCCAATTGACCGTCAAGATCTAAAAAAACCCCATCATTAAAATCATCATCATCAGAATTATGCCCATTCAAATCTCTTACCCCAATACTCCCTCCTGCGCCTACGTACCAATTGAAACCGCTTTCAATAGCCTGAACCCACTGGTATAATAACGTGAATTTAAATCCATCGGCATAACCATCATCAAAGAAGGCAAGGTCAAATTCCAACCTGTTTGGACCACCTATATATTGTTGATACGAAATTTCCGCTTGAGCACCATCTCCGCCTCCTAATCTTATTCCCAGCGCATTTGATTGAGCTGAAAGACTACTGAGCGAAAAAAAACAAAGTGCGATCAAAATATTCATTTTCATAATGCATCAATAATTTTAATGGATAGTGCAAATTAAAAGCCAACCCATTTTTTACCGTGAATATTGAGTAAATCCACAGTTTAAAGATAAAATGTGGGGAAAAAATACCCTGCTTTGGATAAAAAGCTCTACAAAAAAACTCCGCAGTTGCCTGCAGAGTTCCTTCTATTCACAATTAAACGCTATTGTTTGATAAATTTCACAGTTCCCACAGTAGTGAATTCATCATTAATATTCAATAAATAAACTCCATCGGGAATATTTTCAACATTCAATTCAATATTAACCTCCCCAGACTCCACATTTACCATTTTTTCTGTTATGATTCTTCCCATCAGGTCAAAAACGCTGATATTCAATACCCCACTCAATGAATTTACAAATGTTATATTCACCATTTCAGCAACAGGATTCGGATATATACTTACATTTTCAACCGTTGTAATTTCGTTTTCTTCCTTTAATAGCAGGGTTGTGAACAACATAATTGATGTATAATCCTTCCATCCGGCAGCACATTGGGCCTTTACCTTCCATTGGTAAATTGTATTGGAGCTTAATCCCGTTAAGAGTTTTGATTCAGATGTGGTTATAACATCAGTCCAGGTTAGATCGGTCAGCCTTTTATAGGAAACCTGATATTGTAATGCACTTATCACTTCATTCCAGTTTAAGGTAGCCTTTGTTGAAGTGATCAAGGTTGTGGCTAATACATTAGGCGAAGTGCATGTAGTTCCGGTTGAGGGAGTAATAAATATTTTTTCAGTCGAGTAGGCTGTCCAGGTTCCATCGCATAGAGCTCTTGCTTTCCAGGTGTAGGAAGTATTTGCAAGTAAACCGGTTAATTCTTTAAATGTATTTTCAACTGCAGTTGTGGTCCACGCTCCTCCGATAGTAGTTTTATATTGCACCTCATAATTCATGCTGCCCATATTATCCCAAATAAGCATTGCATGCGAAGAAGTTAATTCATCTTCAAACAAATCCTGAGGTATCTGACAATTACAAGGAAGACAAACATTGTCGATTCCCTGTTCATCAGAAGGCCCTGATTTTAATCCCTCCGAATAAATCTTGATTATAATATAATCATACCCGGTACCGAAATTTACATTTTGTGTAAATGTTTGCCAATTATAATTAACCATACCATATTCATTATTCAGCAAAACAGTTGAAGAAAAGGTAAGATCATTATTATTCCATTTTTGAATATTACTTTCCGTAATAACATCGAGATCTATAAATTCACCGTTAACACCTATAATTTCACAAATGAGATGATTCCCTGCTGCACCTCCCCCAATATTCTTGGCTTGAAATGAAAATTCCAACAAACCTCTTAATGCTTTATCGTTTTTCACGATCTGGATCAAAGGTCTGTTCCATTTATCACTTAAAAATATCGCAGCCTTACCGTTCACAATTTCCCAGCTACCCTTTTTCAACCAACCAATCCCAACATTTTCTTTAGTGCTTTTTGTTAGTGATACATCAAGAAATCCGCCTGTTTCAAATCCCGAATTAGATAATATGTTTTCATAATCAAGAGCGGTGATTATTACATTTTTTGTAACAGATGATGTTTTTCCCTGACTGTCGTAAACGGTTAATACAACGCTGTAAGTACCAGTCGAGCTAAAAGTATGGGCAGGATCAAGACCATAACCGCTAGTTCCATCTCCAAAATTCCATATGTATGCAGCAATGCCATTTCCTTGCCCGGGTGTAATAACAAATGGATCTGAATCAGAAGATAATATTCCATTGAATTTAATTGTATTTCCTCCTGTTGAAACAAATGCAAAATCGGCTGTTGGCAGCACATTAGGAGTTATTGCCGTAAATAATGGCAAACCTGTTATTTCAAAATATTTAGGAAATTTATAATATTCAGAAGCACCATAAATATCTGTTCCTTCTTCAGGAGAAATATTATATAGGTTATTATTATATACACCTCCAATTACTTTAGTATTCCTGTAATTATATTCTTCCTCATCAGCGCTTTCAAGATCATCGGTACGTCCGGCAACCAAAGCGCGTTTCCATCCTTTAACCGTTAAACCTTCATAAATTATCTGACCGGTAACAGTACTCGAAATAAATGCAAACCCACCCATTGGATTTCCGGTGATCCAATCGCTGCTTTGAAATTGATTAGTAATATCTCCTAGCAACAACCCATTTTTAAGATGAACCTGCCCTGAATATTTTATTGAAATTCCGGCAGCAAGTAAGTTCCAGAATTTGAAATCTTCTATAACACTTAAAATTGTATGTGTGTAAGGATCATACTGCAACGTAGAAAAATCGCCGATATTATCATTATTTAATAAATGAGTCCAAAAAGCGAGTGCACTATTACAATTATAGGCGATATTACCTTCAAATTTCCGCATCGGGACAACTGCGGTATATATCGAATCATCTGTTCCGGCAATTATAGAATTTACAATATTTGCTTTTGGAATTTTGATTCGATGTTCTGCCGGTAAACTTCCATCATCACTGAATATTTTATATGCATCACCTGCACAACTGGTAGCAATATTATCTTCATAAGCAACATTTGAGCTTTGGATCCAATATCCATTTCCCTCAAATCCAAAATCAAAATTATTCGTGCGCGATTCAAAATCGGTGACCAAAGAAGCTTTTCTTCCTTTTATTGCAATATTTCTATTAAAGGTTCCGAGCTCATTTCCATCTTCTGTAACAAATGCCGCACCCCCGAAATCAAATACTACATTATCGTCAATATTCGCATTACTTTGATGGTTAACAAAAGCCCAGCTCGTACCATCAACTGCCGCACAGCCTTTTACTAACAATGGAACTGCTCCAATATTATTGGTTCCTGCTTTGTGTAAATGCAAACTATATCTTCCCCTCACATTTTCACCTCCTCCCAATTGATTTCCTAATTCATCAACTATCGGATCTGTTACAAGAATATTTTTATCAGTTCTTCCAAGTCCGTTAAATGCAGCATTTAAAATACTTTGTGAAATATTGTGCATCAACATCACATGTCCGCGTTGATTAATTGGAATAGAGGTATAATTCTCTGATTCAAATATTACATTCCTGGTAACATTTGCCACATATAATCGCAATCCGTATCCTGTAGGAAATTTATGTTCAAATTGCAGTGTTGTGCCACCGGTTGCATTATTTGTGAAATAAATTGTCTTGGATGCTATACTCGTAATTGTAAGTACCTCATCATGAAATTTCGAATTATCCTCAAAATCATTGATACTCGTTCCATAGGTACCCGGTAAAACGATCTGATCACCTATCTGCCAGCCCGTTGGGATTTCTGCGAGCTTTAAATTTGATGCACCTGCTATATGATTTTTTGAAATGGCACAAAAGGTCTTTTTGTAAAATCCATTCACAGTTGTAAATCCGTGACTTATTAATCCCTTTCCAAATTCAAATGGATCAAGACTGATATCAATTGGACCTTGGTCTGAAAAAATAATTTTTGCTGTTACTCCATTAATTATGGGTGTTGCAACTGTTCCGATATTTAGATGTCCGGCAGGATCAACAACAACTGTGATCACTTTTAATTTGGTGTTCAAAGTAGAGGAAAAATTCAATGTTCCGATAACTCTTAGCCAATGAATTTCAATTTCACTCACAGCGTCATAGGTAACTGTAATTCCGGAGTCAATTACCACCTGTGAATTTATGCCCGGCACAGTTAAAACATTCCATGTAGTAGGATTAAACCAAGAACCATTATTAACTGCTATATGGGTTGCATCTGCATAATGAACCAGAGCAAAAACTGCACAATGTTCGTTGTGCATTAATTCATCGTCGGGATGTGCCGTACAATCTTCAACATCAGTGTATGCGTTTGTGGTGAGGAGTGCTGTGAATAGTAGTAAAACAGCTGTTTTTAGCAAATACACTTTTTGCATCTTATTGTCCAAATTTAATTGTGAATAAAAAAAAGTGCGGAATTCCGGAGTGCGGCGTGTGAAAAACAGGTAATGTGTGAATAGACGCAGGAAGTACCTAATCAGATGCAAAGCTAAACTATTATTTCGCCTTTTTATAGATCAATTGTTACACAATATATAAATGTGTGACTAACATGTTCTACAATTAAAATATACAATATCGAAACCTGCGATGTTAAACTCAACTATAAAGAGTGAAATAAAAGAACCTGAGTGACCTGAATCACTCATAAAAAATTAAATGATCTAAATATTACTTAAGTTGTATTTCAAGGTAAAAAATCTAACAGTTGAGATAATAGATCGCCAAACATTTCCACAATATTTATACATTCAGTTTTTTATTGAATTTTTCCGGCATGGAAACTACTTTTTTATTATGATAATCATAAAATACAATTCCGGTTTTCGCAAGGGATACAACCCTCCCGCTACATGAGACACGATATATGAGGTCAAAAGATACACGCGTAAATTCCGCTGTTGCAATCTCTATTTTCAAATTTTCGCCGTAAAAAGCTTCCGTTTTAAATTGAATCGCAACATCAGACATTATTATCCCGACACCTTCAACATCCATCTCACTGTAACCGAAGTGTTTAAGAAACCGAACCCTCGCTTCATGCAGCAACGATAACATGGCATCATTGCCTAAGTGACCGCCATAATTAAGATCGGTAATTCTTATATTTATTTCAGTGGAAAAAATATTTCTTTCCGGAAAAATTATTTGAACTCTTGCCATCTCATTCTTCTGTTTTTTATAGTTGATCACTTTATCTCAGAACGGGTATTCTCGCCATCGGAATAATGGTTTGATCAACAAAATCACTTTCCAAATATTTATAATAACCGGCCATCGCTATCATAGCGGCATTATCTGTGCAATACTCCAACTTGGGAATATGAACGGTCCATCCATGTTCTTTCCCTTTATTGACGAATTGTTTCCGCAATTCACTGTTTGCGGACACGCCTCCAGCAATTGCGATCTGTTTTATTCCGCATTGTTTTGAGGCGATGATCATTTTTTTGAGTAAAATTTCCACAATACTGCACTGAATTGAGGCACACAGGTCGTACAAATTATTTTCAATAAAATGAGGGTCTGTCTTTTTTTGTGCTTGTAAAAAATATAAAATGGAGGTTTTTAATCCGCTGAATGAGAAATCCAGTTTAGGGATCCGGGGTTCGGCAAACTTAAATTTTGAGCCGTCACCTTTTCTTGCAAATTTATCAACCAATGGCCCACCCGGATAATTAAGCCCGAGCATTTTAGCAGATTTATCGAAGGCTTCTCCTGCGGCATCGTCAATGGTTTGCCCCAATATTTCCATATCCGATGGGCTTTTCACCAATAATATCTGCGTATGGCCTCCACTTACGGTAAGGCATAAAAACGGGAAAATGGGTTTTGGATCCTCAATAAAATGAGCAAGAACATGAGCCTGCATATGATGAACAGCTATTAATGGAATGTCCAAAGCCAATGCAACTCCTTTTGCATATCCTGTGCCCACCATAAGTGAACCAAGCAAACCGGGACCTTTGGTGAAGGCAATTGCATCAATTAGGTTGAGCGAAATATGGGCTTTTTCAAGTGCAGTTTGCACAACGGGAACAATATTTGCCTGATGAGCACGCGAAGCAAGTTCAGGAACCACACCGCCGTATTGTTCATGTATAGCCTGATCAGCAATACAATTGGAAACAATTTGTCCATCAATCAATACAGCGGCGCCGGTTTCATCACAACTAGATTCAATTCCAAGGATAGTTACAGGCATAACAATGTCGTAATTTAACCCCGCAAAAGTAATACGCTTAATCAAAGGTGCAGAAGATATTTATATACTGGAAAATTTATTCTCTTTTCAGAAGGATTTTACTAATCCTTTTTTTGAGTTTGATCGTACTATTTCTCGCTATTTATTTTATACTGAAAATACCGGCTGTACAAAACTGGGCAGCGCATAAAGCAACTTCCATACTCAGTGAAAAATTGAATACAAAGGTTTCTCTGGATGAAGTAAGTATTAATATTTTGAACCACTTAATACTGGAAGGTTTATATATTGAAGATCAACAAGGTGACACACTTTTGTTTGCCGGAAAACTGGAGATCAATATCGGTAGTATAAATCCATTCACCAAAAATGCAAAATTGCGGAATATAAGTTTGAGTGATAGCTATATCAACCTTTACAGTACTTTACCAGACTCTACATATAACTTTGGATTTATTGCAGATGCATTTTCTTCGGGACCAAAAGATACCAGTACAACTGAAAATGTGAAAGGAGGTTCAACATTTCAGGTGGCATTAAATAAAATAACGATCGACAGAACAAGATTTAAAATGCACGATGAAATCGGTGCTTCTGCAATGGATATGTATATCAGTGAATCTGAAATTTTTATTAATAAGATCGACCTAAATAAATATGTACTTGCTCTGGAGAAAATTGAGTTTGAAGAAACCGTATTTAAACTAACAGCCTTGTACGATACCATACCTCCCGATAATGAGGAAAGTTTTGATACAATTCACATCGGCTTAGGAGCATGGGATATAGAAACTGCGCAATTATTATTCAACAATTGCAGTTTCAGTTATAAGGATGTTAATTCTACAACAACTCCTGACGGTATTAATTTCAGTGATCTTCAAATTACGGAATTAAATATCGATATGTCAGATATTATTTATTCAGGAGATACCATTCTCACAACTATTAATCACATATCCCTTAAAGATAAATCGGGTTTTCAGGTGGATACCCTTGCTGCAAACGTTATATTTTCTTCTTATGAGGTAACGCTTACCAACCTTTTAATTGCAACCCCGCATTCCTCCATTAAAGATCAGTTTGGATTTTCCTATAATACTCTTAATGATTTTGATCGATTTGAAACGGATGTGCGTATGAATGCGGACCTAAAAAATTCTGTGATCTCAAATATTGACCTGGCATATTTTGTCCCGCAATTAAAAAAATATGATATAACACTTGGTATAACCTCAAGAATATATGGCACATTAGCAAATATAAAGGCGCGCGATTTTGATGCGGTTATAAATAATATTGGTGGAGTAAAGGGAACAATTGATGTTAAGGGTCTTCCGAATATTGATGAGACCTTTCTTGATCTGAAATTAGAACCGCTATATGTTGATATGCGGGCATTGGATGAGCTTTTGGGACCAAATACAATACCTGAAAATTTGCTTGTACTTGGTGATGTAAATTATACCGGAAGGGTAACGGGTTTTACTTATAACCTTGTTGCATTTGGTAATTTAAATACAGATCAGGGAGGAGTGTATTCTGATATTAAATTCACTTATGATCCTGCACTAAAACTATCTTCATTTAGCGGAAGTTTGAATACAACAGCACTTAATGTTGGGGTAATTGCAGGTTCACCGGAAATGTTGGGGAAGATCAGTATGGCTGCTACCATAAAGGGAAGTATTGCAGCCGACAATACTTCAGAATTTGATGTTGATGCAACTATAAATTCTGTTGAATTTAATAAATATACCTATAGTAATATTGAAATTGATGGCCAATTAAAAAATAAATTTTTTGAAGGTCACTTTACCATTGATGATCCAAATATCGATATGGCCTTTAATGGTGTAATAGATTTTGCTGACACATTGCCGATATATGATTTTAATGCAACAATAAGCAGGGCTAATTTAATGCAGCTTAATTTGTATGGCCAGCCAATTGTATTTAGCGCAGTTGCATCAATGAATGCAAAAGGAAATACAATTGATGACATGACAGGTTCGGCTAATTTCGGCGATCTTCTGTTGATTAGAGAAAGTTATATCTACAGGTTGGATACATTAGTAATTAACTCAGGTTATGCGGAAAATAAAAAAGTAATTGATATAAAATCTACGCTAATAAATTTAAATATTACCGGCGATTTTGCAATATCTGCTCTTCCTGCTGCCATTAAAAATATGGTGGGACATTACACTACAGGAAAATCCGATTCCGTTATTTCAGTGCAGACCGCTGAGTATACTATCGATGTAAAAAATGCCGACAGGTTGATGGCAATATTCTACCCCGATATTCAGATCGTGCGAAACCTCACAGTTTCAGGAAATTTTAATACGGGGATAAATGAATTTAATACCCGCATCAGGGTTGATGAACTGGAATACAAAACCATGCATTTCGATACTTTATTGTTCGAGGCAAGAACGGTTAATAATGCACTTGGATTTTTTGCAAAATTAAATTCCACTCAAATAAATAAAGATACAGAGATTCCAATTATTCGAATGGATGGCACCTTTGCAAGAAATGAATTAAATTATAACCTGAAGGTTGGAAAGGATACCGATGCGGACAGAATAAATCTAAATGGAGCAATTAAATTTGAAGATTCACTGATAGCATTTAATATCCTTCCTTCGGAAATATATTTCCAGAATGAAAAATGGGATATACAACCAAATAATTCACTTCAATATGTAGATAAAAATATAATTGCAGATAATTTCACTTTGAACAGTGGTGATAAATTGATAAGTCTTACCAGTAGTGCAGATGACAAATACAATACGGTATTAAAATTAAAAGTGAATAATATTCCAATCGGAGAATTGGCTGAAGCATATGTATTGCCGGGTGAGCAGGTTAGCGGGAATCTTGACGCATCTTTCACCATTGGGAATGTATTGACCACACCCAGTTTTATTGGAGGTTTAGAAATTAAAGCACTCACCCTTAACGGTGTTGTGTTAGGCGATATGAAAGTAAATGCTTCCCTGATACAACCAAGTTTTAAATTGAAATTTAACTCCACATTATCTGGCGATAATGGATTTACCACCGATGGACATTATACTTTCGGCGAAACAGACAGTATAGTATTGGAAGCAAATTTGCGTAGAACAAAATTATTGATTGTAGAACCTTTTTTACGCGGCATTTTATCAGAAATGAATGGCGATATTACCGGGAAATTGAATATAGAAGGTCCGGTTACAAGGCCTGAAATGCGAGGT
>JAYSYX010000303.1:0-3344 GCA_043727235.1 Bacteroidota bacterium | reverse complement strand
ACCGTGTACAACCAACAGCTGATCCAAATAAACTCAGTTCGGAAGGCATCAGAAATAAGATCATGGATGTTATCTACGAAAGTTTTTTGAGTCAGGGTATTGTTGGTGGAGCTGCAAGTGATTAATTATGGTAACAATCCGAACAATATTATTTTGGTGTTATGTTTTTTTTGTTGCCTTTTTATACCTGATTTTTCCAGTTCCTTTATTACAGTATACAGTCGGATTTCCAATTTTTATATTTGTAAGTCCTTCGGATATTAATTTTATTTTTCTGCTGATTTTATTTGTTCTTAATTGTTTTATACAATTTCTGACAATTACTCTTGGATACGATTTAATTCGCGATGGATTTAAATTGAAAACAGGAATAGATTAAAAAATAACTACAAAGTTCGCAAGGGAATGCCCTAGGGACACAAGGTTTTTTAATGTTGGGATATAGTGCTCTTTGTGGGTTCCTTTGTGACCCTTGTGGTAAAAAAAAATAACCACAAAGAACACAAGGGAACGCACAAGGGACACAAAGTTTTTTGTCTTATCATTTATTGAATATATCTTAAAATCGGTTGAGTATGAAATCTGAGATAGTTCCAGTAATAAAAGGACAGCGTTTTTTATCGGAATTTACTTTATAGTTCTCGTAGTTCAATATTTTATGATTGGTGGGCATAAAATTTTATGGAATAACATTCGTCAGAAAGTAAACAAACAATCCTCTGTATAAATTGTTAATTTCAAAAATCAGCGTTTTATGGAACAAAAATCTGTTCCACATCATTATTAAACCCATTACCTTCACATTATGAAAATTGGAATTGTTTGTTATCCGACCTACGGAGGAAGCGGGGTTGTAGCCACAGAACTCGGGAAAGCCTTAGCTGATAAGGGTTATAAAGTGCACTTTATCACCTATAAACAACCATTTCGTCTGGATTCTTTTCACGAAAACATCTTTTTTCATGAAGTGAATTTCAGCAATTATCCCCTTTTTGAATACCCGCCTTATGAAACTGCCCTTGCAAGTAAAATAGTGGATGTTGCACTTTTTGAGAAATTGGACCTGCTTCATGTGCATTATGCTATTCCGCATGCAAGTGCTGCTTATATCGCAAAACAAATTCTGAAGGAGAAAAATTATCATCTTCCCTTTATAACAACTTTACATGGAACAGATATTACTTTAGTGGGGAAGGATGAAACATTTATTCCTGTTGTTACATTTTCTATAAACCAAAGCGATGGTATTACATCAGTATCTCAGAGTTTGAAAGATGATACTTACACAAATTTTGAAATTGTTAAAGACATAGAAGTAATTCCGAATTTTATCGACTTCAGCAGATTTAAAAAACTTGACAAAGAACATTTCAGAAAAGTAATTGCAAAAAACGGAGAAAAAATTATTGTACATACTTCCAATTTCAGAAAAGTTAAAAGAGTGGAAGATGTTGTAAAAGTTTTCTGTCTGATTAAAGATCAGATCCCCGCAAAATTATTATTGATTGGTGATGGTCCTGAACGACAAAATGTTGAAAAATTAACAAGACAAGTTTGTCGTGAGGAAGATGTTTATTTTCTCGGAAAACAAGAGGCTGTGGAAGAATTATTGGCAATTGCCGATCTGTTTATTCTGCCATCTGAAACAGAAAGTTTTGGTTTGGCAGCATTGGAAGCAATGGCATGCGAAGTACCTGTTATTTCTACGAACACAGGCGGTATTCCTGAAATAAATATTCAAGGTGTTACAGGTTATTTAAGTAATGTTGGCGATGTGGATGATATGGCAAAAAATGCATTACTTATTTTAAAAGATGATGAAACATTAAATCAATTTAAAAAGAATGCAATAATGCAAGCCAATAAATTTTCGTTGGAAAATATTTTACCGCAGTATGAGGCTTATTATAAGAAGGTTCTGGAGCGGGGGTAGACAAAGGACAAAGGACATAGGACATACGACATTGGAAAAGAACATAATACATTAGTTTGTATCAAGTATCAGGAAAACAAAAGGAGGTTGGAGAAATTTCGTCAGAAATTTAAACTCCTTTCTCCACACTCCTCACTCCTTTTTAAGTATCGGAAAACAAAACGGTGGGATTTGCAATAACATTCGGAAGATGATATTGAGGCTCTCGCTCTCAGCGAGGGTCTCACTAACGGTAACCTTTTGGAGGCTCTCGCTCCCAGCGAGGGATTTGTTTTTGTCCTGGGCTTTATTGAGACCTTCGCTGGGAGCGAAAGCCTCAATTCCTTCGCATGGGAACTTATAAGATAGTTTGATTTTTCCGCATGTAGACAACTGCGGGGACACTAAATGGTAGCCAGTGAGGCTCTCCGCTCTTTGCATGGGTCTCACTAACGTATAACATAGCAAAGGAGAACGTTTCACAAAAATTTCACGAAATTTGCATTTCTAAAACTAAAAATATGACCATATTCGATCAGGTAAATGATGATATCAAAACTGCGATGAAGAACAGGGAGGAAGGCAGATTGCGTGCTTTGAGGGGAGTGAAATCTGCTCTTTTGCTCGCTAAAACGGAGAAAGGTGCCGATGATACTTTAAGCGACGAAAAAGAAATGCAGGTTTTGCAGAAATTGTTAAAACAACGCAAGGAAAGTTTTGATATCTATACACAACAAAACAGACCGGAACTTGCAGAAGTAGAAGCAGAAGAAATTGCTGTGATAGAAAAATTCCTGCCTGCACAAATGAGCGAAGATGAATTACGCGCAATACTGAATACTATTATTGCAACAATGGGTGCAACCGGTCCTCAGGACATGGGAAAAGTAATGGGTGCCGCAACAAAACAACTTGCAGGAAAGGCAGATGGAAAAGCTGTTTCAGCAATGGTGAAAGCAATGTTGAGCGGGGATTAATATTGCGTTTGTAAAATTATTGATAAGCACTAATCGTTTAATTTATAAGTGATATTAGATATTGTATTTGCAATTATTTTACTTCTCGCCTTTATCCACGGATACAGGAAGGGATTAATTCACTCTATTGTATCACTGCTCGCCCTCGTGATCGGAATTATGGCAGCGGTTTATCTAAGTGAATTAGCCGCAATTTATATCGATAAATGGTTTAATATTTCTTCTAAATATCTTCCGCTCATTTCTTTTATGGTGGTGTTTATTGGTATTTATTTATTGTTTCGTTTGCTGGAAAAAAGCATGATCCAAATAATGCTCCAAATTATAGCACCTGCCAGTTGATTGATAAAATTTAATTTCAGCAATTTGAAAAATCCTTCCAACATTTTTTCCAGCAAACGAAACAATAAATAAATACCAATAAACACCACCATAAAAGAAATGAGCGGAAGATA
>JAYSYX010000302.1:0-25074 GCA_043727235.1 Bacteroidota bacterium | reverse complement strand
AAAGAATTACTGGATAAGGAAATAATATTCAAAGCCGATATGGACAGACTCATTGGCCAGCGACCTTTTGATGAAAAACACCATGAAGCTGTGAAATTGGAGGAGAAGGAAACGATAACGATTTCTGAGAACGGAGCGGATCATGTGGTTCCGGAAGTGGAAACATTAAAGCCGGAGGATACAGAGGTGAAACCGTTTTAAAGGTTGAATCTATCCTACAGGTTAAAAATATAAACTAACCGTGGCTAAAATAAAGCCGCGGTTTGGTGTTTTTACTGGGTTAGTATGGGTTGGGGTTTTTGCTAACAATGGGGGGATTGCTTCGGAATCCCTGCGGGATTGCTCGCAATGACGATGGACCCAATGGCATTGGGAGTAAAGTCATACTGTTTAGATTGTTTATAACACGAAGTAATGTTTCCTTGAAATAACTGAAATTTGAACTTTCAAATATAAATATTTGGAATAACCCGATAAAAAACATTATGGCAAAAATGCTATCAGCCAAAGAAAAAATACTGAGCAATGTGCGAAATGCATTATTGCATCAAACAAAACAACCTTATGCAAATCTGGAGACCAACGATACGTTTTATGCGATAGAGAATGAGGCGTTGGAAATAATTTTTGCAGAAGCTTTTACTGCGGTTTCCGGTCAGTTCGTTTTTTGTGAAAATGAAAAGGAATGTGTTGATACCTTAAAAGAACTCGTAACTCAAAAAGCCTGGGCACATATAGTTTGCCCCGAAAAACAATTACACGAATTATTCGACCGCAATCAGTTTATTCAATATGAAAACAATGATTCAGTTTTGGAAGCTGATGCAGGTATTATGTTATGTGAAGCATTAATTGCACGTACGGGTTCTATTTTAATTTCGAGCCGTCAACTAAGCGGAAGAACTTTACCTATTTTTCCTGAAGTAAATATTGTTATTGCCTCTACCAAACAATTGGTATTAGATATTCACGAAGGATTTGCAGCTATTAGAAAAAAATATGATGGAAATTTTCCTTCCATGGTAAATTTAAATACTGGTCCAAGCAGAACTGCCGACATTGAAAAAACCTTGGTGCTGGGTGCGCACGGACCTAAAGAAGTATATGTTTTTTTAATTGATAATTGGCCGGTATAATCTGCGGATGGAAAGAACAAAAATTTATTTCGCCTCCGATTTTCATCTCGGCATTCCCGATCATGCAGCCAGTCTCGAAAGAGAGAAAAGAATAGTCCGTTGGCTCGATGAAATTAAATCGGATGCCCGACAAGTTTTTTTAATTGGAGACCTATTTGATTTTTGGTTCGAATATAAACATGTAGTTCCAAGAGGTTTTGTACGTTTATTAGGAAAGCTCGCCGAATTAAAAGACAGCGGAATAGATGTACAAATATTTACCGGCAATCACGACTTATGGATGTTCGGCTATTTTGAGGAAGAATTAAAAATTCCGGTGCATCACAAACCTATTCAATTGGAAGCTCAAGGCAAGAAATTTTATATTGGGCATGGCGATGGAATTGGCCCGGGAGATAAGGGTTTTAAATTCATGAAAAAAATATTTAAAAGCCGGCTGGCACAGCGTTTGTTCGGAATATTACATCCTTATCTCGCATTCAAAATTGCGCGATATTTCTCGTATAACAGCAGAATGTACAATGTGGAACGCAAGTTTTTAGGGGAAGATAAAGAATGGCAAATTCTTTATGCAAAAGACATATTGAGAAAAGAACATTTTGATTATTTTTTATTTGGCCACCGGCATATTGCCATACAAATACCAATTGGAGAAAACAGTTCGTTTATTAATTTAGGCGACTGGATAGTATTTAATTCCTATGCAGTATTTGATGGCAGCACCTGCACTTTAAAATATTATGAAAAATAGTATTTTCATATTATTGCTCAGCATTTCTCTAAATAGTTTTGGAGAGGATTCGTTAATTTTAAAATTAAACGTAACGAGTTCTTATCTCACAACCGACAATTTATTTAATGTTTATTATATCAACGATAAACAGGAAATTATTCAGTTTAATTATATTGATTCCACACAAAGAAGTTACAGCAATAAACAATTTGGGAAACCCACTTTAATTGATGCTTCCAATGCGTTAAAAATATTGATCTTTTATGCTGATTACAATACTGTGGTATTATTGGATAATAAATTAGCGGAGTTATCTGTCATCAAACTTAGCAACAATATCAATAATAATAATTACCAACCTACTGCAATATGCAAAGAAAGTGAAAGTGATTTTATCTGGATGTACGACGATCTGAGCAGGAAATTAATAAAGCTGGATGAGAGTGGAAATGCCGCTGCAGAAAGCGAAGCCTTCGATCAATTATTTGATTTTTCTATTCAGGAACCTAAATTATTCAGTGTAAAAAATAAATTATATTTATATACTTCCACACAAGGGCTTTTGGTTTTTGATAATTATGCGAATTACATTTATACGATTAGTGAAATTCCGAAAATTCCTGATCAGGTGAATGATAAATTCTATTTATGCACTTTGGAGACCGAAATATCCATGTATATTTTTCAATCTCAATTTGAATTATTACTTCCTTTACCTGAAATAAATACTTTGCAAACAAATCTTGTTGGCGACAAACTCTTTTTAAGAAGTTCTGACGGTATCACAGTTTATCAGGTAATCAGTCGTTAGCGCGGCATTAATTACCTTTGCACCGATTAATTTATCACCCAAAAATTATTCATGGATCTTTTATCAAAATTAGAAGCTATTAAAGAACGTTGGCTGCACATTCAGGAGCAGTTGAGCGATCCTGAAATTATGGGTGATATGAAACGCTACAAATCGCTCAATAAAGATTATCGCGACATGGATCCGGTTGTGGAGGCCTTGGAAGAATATAAAATGGTGCTGGGAAATCTTCAGGACAGCAGACAAATTCTCAACACTGCAAAAGACGATGAGTTGCGGGAGATGGCGAAGGGAGAATTATTGGAATTGGAAGAAAGAAAAGATAAACTCGAAGAAGAAATAAAACAATTGCTTATTCCGCAGGATCCGGAGGATGAAAAAAATGCTATTATTGAAATAAGAGCCGGAACCGGCGGAGATGAAGCTGCCATTTTTGCCGGGGATCTTGCAGAAATGTACACCCGATTTATCGCAAAACAAGGATGGAAGCTTGAGGTAATGAACGAGAATCAGACCGAAAAAGGTGGTTATAAGGAGATCGTTTTTGAGGTGACCGGCGAAAACGTGTATGGTAAATTAAAGTATGAAAGTGGTGTTCACAGGGTTCAACGTGTTCCGGAAACGGAATCGCAGGGAAGAGTGCACACCAGTGCAGCCACAGTGGCCGTTTTACCCGAGGCAGATGAATTTGACATAGAAATAAACCCCGGAGATGTAAAAGTGGATGTTTTCAGAGCAAGTGGAGCCGGGGGTCAACACGTAAATAAAACAGAAAGTGCCGTGCGTATGACACATTTACCAACCGGTATTATTGCCGAATGTCAGGATGAACGCTCGCAGATAAAAAACCGCGCAAAAGCCATGAAAGTTTTGCGCACGCGTGTTTACGAAAAATTTTATGCAGAACATATGGATAAAATATCCAAGGCACGAAAAACATTGGTCTCCACCGGCGATCGCTCCGCTAAAATCAGAACTTACAACTTTCCACAAAGCAGGGTTACAGATCATAGAATAAATCTTACAATGTATAATCTTCCCGATGTGATGAATGGGAATATAGATGAGATACTGGATGCGCTCCAGATTGCTGAGAATGCGGAGAAGATGAGGGAAGGGAGCAGCAGCTGACGCTGATGTAATAATGAACAGCCCAAAAATGCACCAATGTACCAATGAAACAGCCAGCCCTGACGGGCAAAGGAACAGCCAAAAATAATTGATAATTGATAATTGATAATTAAACAGCCGGCTTGGATTAATTAACAACTTACCAGATTACCAGATTGCCAAATTACCAGGTGTTCACCTCCATTCTCAATTCTCCATTCTCAATTCTCAATTCATCCTTACCTTTACGACATGAAGCTATCAGTTATTGGAACAGGGTATGTCGGGTTGGTGACAGGGACTTGTTTTGCGGAAACGGGTAATCAGGTTATTTGTGCCGATATAAATGAGGAAAAGGTTAAAAGGATGCAGGCCGGAGAGATTCCGATATATGAACCGGGATTGGAAACTATTTTTCACAGAAATATCAAACAGGGAAATTTATTATTTACCACAGATCTGAAATATGCTGTCGACAATTCTGATATTATTTTTTTAGCCCTTCCAACCCCTCCCTCAGAAGACGGCTCTGCGGATCTCAAACATGTTTTGGCCGTTGCAGAACAATTGGGAAATATTATTACTTCCTATAAAATAATTATTGATAAAAGTACTGTTCCGGTTGGTACAGCAGAGAAAGTGCATGAACTGATCGCAAAAAATTGCAAATGCGAATTTGATGTTGTTAGTAATCCTGAATTTTTGCGAGAGGGAATGGCAGTGGAAGATTTTATGAAACCTGAACGTGTTGTAATCGGAACGGAAAGTGAAAAAGCGCAGGAAATATTAAATAGATTATATGCACCATTTGTTCGTCAGGGAAATCCGATAATTTTTATGGATGAAAGAAGTGCAGAGTTAACAAAATATGCTGCAAATTCTTTTCTGGCAACTAAAATTACTTTCATGAATGAAATTGCAAATCTTTGTGAGATATTGGGAGCAGATGTTGATATGGTTCGCAAGGGAATTGGAAGTGATTCCCGGATAGGAAAAAGATTTTTATTTCCGGGAGTGGGTTATGGAGGAAGTTGTTTTCCGAAAGATGTGAAGGCGTTAAATATTATGGCAGATAAATCGGCCTATGATTTTAAAATATTAAAATCAGTTATGGAAGTAAATGAATCGCAATGGATGATTTTAATAGATAAAATTATTTCAAAATTTGGCAACGATCTCTCAGATAAAAAATTAGCAGTGTGGGGATTAGCCTTTAAACCGAATACTGATGATATTCGCGAAGCACCTGCCTTATATATTATAAATGCTTTAGTTCAACTCGGAGCAAAAATTTCCGCATTTGATCCTGAGGCAATGGAAAATGTAAAAAAAGAAATTGGAGATAAAATTCACTATGGTGAAAATCAATATGAAGTATTAAATGATGCCGATGCACTTATCATCATAACAGAATGGAGTGTATTTCGCTCTCCCGATTTTGATATGATGAAAAAAACATTAAAAAATAATATCATTTTTGATGGTAGAAATTTATTTGAATTGGAGGAGATGGAGAAGCAGGGGTTTTATTATGCGAGTGTGGGGAGAAAAATTGTTCAGGGATCGGATTTAACGGGTAAAAATTGATTCATTTGTAGAGACGCAATGCATTGCGTCTCTACAAATGAATCAATTTTTACCATCATCACTAGTCACTGAATTCGGCGAAGGATATAAAATATCAGACCAAATAAATTCCAAAAACCAAAACCTGATAAAATATTTACAAAAATCAGATTATTCAGGCCCCAACTACATGAATAAAAAAAGACTTAAAAAACTCATAAACTAATTTTCAATTTTAAATAAATTAATCAATCAGAAATGAAATTATTCATGCAAGCACTAACCCAACCCAGAACCCAGAACTCAGAACTGAAACATGTAGTGATCGACGAAGGAGATCTACTACATGTCAGAACAACTTCCCCGAAGTTCAAATTTAACCTATGAAAAGAGTATTAATTACCGGAGCAGCAGGATTTTTAGGATCGCATTTGTGTGATAGATTTATTAAGGAAGGATATGAAGTTATCGCTATGGATAATTTAATTACCGGCGATAAGGCAAATATTGAACATTTATTTCATCTCGAACAGTTTGAATTTTTTCATCACGATGTAAGTAAATATGTACATGTTCCCGGCCCATTAGATTATATTTTACATTTTGCATCACCTGCATCACCTATTGATTATTTAAAAATTCCGATTCAGACATTAAAAGTCGGTTCACTTGGAACACATAATTTATTGGGATTGGCGCTTTCGAAAAAAGCAAGAATTTTAGTTGCATCTACAAGTGAAGTTTATGGGGATCCACTAGTACATCCGCAGAATGAGGAATATTGGGGAAATGTAAATCCCGTTGGACCGAGAGGGGTATATGATGAAGCAAAAAGATTTCAGGAAGCGATCGCTATGGCCTATCATACCTACCATAATTTAGAAACACGTATTGCGAGAATATTTAATACCTATGGTCCGAAAATGCGGTTAAATGATGGCCGTGTATTACCTGCATTTATAGGTCAAGCATTGCGTGGAGAGGATCTTACTATTTTTGGCGATGGCAGTCAGACAAGATCTTTTTGTTATGTAGATGATCTTATCGAAGGCATTTATCGGTTATTATTGAGTGATTATGCGTTGCCTGTTAATATCGGAAATCCGGATGAAATAACTATAAAAGAATTTGCAGAAGAAATAATAGATCTCACCGGAACTGATCAAAAAATTATTTATAAAGAATTACCCGTTGACGATCCAAGACAACGTCAACCAGATATTACCCTTGCAAAAAAATTATTACATTGGGAACCAAAAGTTTCAAGAAGTGAAGGATTAAAGATCACGTATAATTATTTTAGAAGTTTATCAAAAGAACAGCTCTATAAAGATATAGAAGGACGAAAATTTTGAAATTGGAAGCATTCAATTAACAAATTATTAAATTAATAAATAACCAAATGAGCAGCCTTGAGATCGCCAAAAATGTATTGCTTTTCGAATCGGAACAGATAAAAAAAGCAATGGATAAATTGAATGAGCAGTTCAATGGTTCTGTTGATGCAGTAATACATGGCAAAGGCAAACTTGTGGTTTGCGGTATAGGAAAATCGGGAGCAGTTGCTCAAAAAATAACAGCAACTTTCTGCAGTACCGGAACACCTGCCGTTTTTTTACATGCAGCGGAAGCCGCGCATGGCGATCTTGGAGTTTATGCGGAAGGCGATCCGGTATTAATGATATCAAAAAGTGGAACCACAGAAGAAATGTTGCGTTTAATTCCCTTTTTTAAAGCATCACATTCAAAAGTTATATCCATTGTAGGAAATATTACCTCGCCCATTGCGCGCAACTCTGATTTTGTTTTAGATGCTACAGTAGATAAGGAAGCAGATGCATTAAATCTTGCACCAACTGCATCAACAACTGTTGCATTGGCAATTGGAGATGCACTTGCAGTAGCTTTAATGCACGCACGGGGTTTTACAGAAAATGATTTCGCACGTTTTCATCCGGGCGGACAATTAGGAAAAAATTTATTACTCAAAGTAAAGGATGTAATGCACGAATTACATGAAATTGCGCTGGTTGCAGAAAATAATTCATTTCGCGAATTAATTATTGCCATGACAAAATTTAATCTGGGTGCCGCCTGTGTTATTGATAAAGAAAATAATCTTATTGGTTTAGTTACTGATGGTGATGTAAGAAGAAGTTTAATTGGTGATGCGGATATTTCAAGACTGTTGGTAAATACCATCATGACAAAAGATCCTATTTCCATTTCTCCCCGTGCAAGTTTGAAGGAAGCGGTGGAGATGATGGAAAACAGAGCGTCACAACTTTCCGTATTACCGGTGGTGGAGGATGGAAAATGTTTAGGGTTGATAAGGATACATGATATTTATCTTGGATGATTTGATGATTAGCCAATAAGCAAATTAGCAAATGACTCACTGCCTGAAAATATACTTCTGAATTACCCTTTTTTTAATTCTTGAGATATTCGATAAATGTACCAATGGAACAGCCAAATGTACCAATGTACCAATGAACAGCCAACCTGCGATTAACTAATCAGCCGCGGCTTATAAATTACCAAATTAATAATTGAATCCCTCTCATTCAAAAATTATCAGCACATGATTTTTCTCTACGCTCATTCCTTTTTCTACGGAAATTGATTTCACTACTGCATCACCGGAAGCCTTTAGAACATTTTCCATTTTCATTGCTTCCAACACAAGCATAGCGTCACCTTTTTTTACTACATCGCCCGCTTGAACCCGCACATCTATCACTAATCCCGGCATTGGTGCTTTGAGTTCGCGTAATTTGTTTTGGTCGCTGCTGTTGAAACCCATTTGTTCCATCAGCTGGTCAAATTTATCTTTTACCTGAACATCATAGAGGTTTCCGTTTATTTTTAATGTAAATGTCTTTGCAGCAGAGTCTTGATTAACAATTTCAATATTAAACGACTTTCCATCCTTTAATAAATGATAAAAACGACCATCCAACTGAATGATATCCGTCAATATTTCTGAGCCATTAACAATATTCCCTTCAATATTGTAGGTTTTTGTACCATTTACTGTTACTTTATTCATAATTTCTATATTAAAAGTTAAGGTATCGCCGTTTTAAGCTATCTTGACTACCTTTATGGCGCTTAAACAGCACATACAAAAAACAAAGCTATGAAATTAAAAATGTTTGCAGTAGCCACCCTATCGGTGGTTTTATTTTATCAGTGCGATCCAACCAAAAAGCTTTATTCCGGAGAAGAATATCTTGGTGATATAGACACGATTCCGGAAGTTTATGATGAATACAGTTATGAAGGCGAGGGTGAATATGATTACGACTATGATGAAAATAGCTACGACGATTATTTTGATACAGCAGTGAGCAAATTTAGTTCTACTGTTTTTCAGGGTTCTGCAACACGCCTTAACGATCTTCTCCATACAAATCTGGAAATTCGTTTTGATTGGGCTAAAGCATGGATGTTTGGGAAAGCAACTCTTACTTTCAAACCCTATTTTTATCCTACCTCAACACTCACGCTAGATGCTAAAGGATTTGAAATAAAGGAAGTTGCAATGATATCGGCAAGTGGCAAAACGCCCCTTAAATATATTTACAATACAGATTCCATTCCCGATACATTTAAATTGATTATTGATCTCGGTCGCACTTATAGCCGCACAGAGGAGTATAAAATTTTTATTGATTATATCGCAAAACCCAATGATCTTCCATTAGGAGGCAGTGCTGCTATAACAGCAGATAAAGGTTTATATTTTATTAATAATGATGGTTCTGATAAAAATAAACCTATGCAAATTTGGACACAGGGTGAAACCGAGGCAACCTCATGCTGGTGTCCTACCATCGATAAACCAAATGAAAGATGTACTAATAATTTCTTTATAACAATTGAAGATAAATATCAAACATTATCAAACGGCGCTTTGATCTCCTCAAAAAAGAATGCTGATGGAACGCGCACCGACAATTGGAAAATGGATCTGCCACATGCGCCGTATTTATTTATGTTGTCTATAGGTGAATATGCAATTGTAAAAGATACCTGGAGAAAGATTCCGGTAAATTATTACGTTGAAAAAGAATACGAAAAGGATGCAAGGGCAATTTTCGGCAATACTCCTGAAATGATGGAATTTTATTCCAAAAAATTAGGTGTTGATTATGTTTGGCCAAAATACAGTCAGGTGATAGTTCGTGATTTTGTAAGCGGCGCGATGGAAAATACCACAGCAACAATTCACGGAGAGTTTGTACAACAACACAGTCGCGACCTGTTGGATGAAAATAATGAAGATGTAATTTCACACGAATTATTTCATCAATGGTTCGGGGATCTTGTTACTTGTGAAAGTTGGAGTAATATTCCTTTAAATGAATCGTTTGCAACTTATGGCGAATATTTATGGCGCGAATATAAATATGGAAGAGATGATGCAGACTACACCGGCACCATTGATCTAAGCACCTATCTTGATGAAGCAGATTACAAACAAGTTGATCTTATTCGTTTTAAATACGATACAAAAGAAGATATGTTTGATTCTCACTCCTATGCGAAAGGAGGAAGGGTGCTGCATATGCTTCGCAAATATTTAGGAGATGATGCGTTTTTTGCCGGTTTGAATAAATATCTTGTAGACAATAAATATAGCTCAGTAGAAATTCACAATCTGCGTTTGGCAATGGAAGCAATTTGCGGTGAAGACCTTAACTGGTTCTTTAATCAATGGTTCTTAAGTAGCGGACATGCAAATATTGATATTTATACAGAGTATATGGAATTTGAAAAACAATTAGTGATCAATGTTACTCAATACCAGGACACACTATCAACTCCTCTTTATGTTTTACCACTTGATGTAGACATTTATATTAATGGCACGGTGGATCGCAAACGTATCCTCGTTGACAAACAAATGCAGGCCTTTATATTTAATTACGAAACCAAACCCGATCTGGTAAATGTTGATGCGGAAAAAATGTTATTGGGTGTTAAAACTGAAAACAAACCATTGGAGGATTATATTTTCCAATATAAAAATGCACCACTGTATTTAGATAGAAAAGAAGCTATAGAAGTTGTTAGTCAGTATCAATATGAGAGTTCTGCATATCGCCAATTAGTAGAATCTGCATTATTTGATAAACATTGGGCCATCCGTCAATTTGCATTAGATACAGTGTTACTCGATCAAAATACTTCACAAGCAATTAAAGATAGAATTTTGGATATGGCCAAAACCGATCCTAGAAGTTATGTGAGAGCGAGTGCCATATATACCTTACCGGAAATTACCGGTATTAATGCAGCCTCCGCATACGATCAGGCTTTGGGCGATAGCTCATACACAGTGGTTGCTGCAGGGCTTTCTTCCATATATAACAACGACGAAAAAAGGGGATTGGAACTTGCCAGAAAATTTAAAAATGAAGATAATTACAGCCTGAACTATACCGTATTAAATATTTTAGGAATGCAGGGTGATGCCATCGACAATGATTTCTTTCTTCACAAATTCGCTGAAGCTTCCGGTTATGATTCTTATTTTGTTATGATAAATTATGAACCTTATTTACAGCGACAAACAGATTCCTATATTATAATTAAAGGGATAGATGCCTTAAAAGAAATTGCTACTGACGAAAATAATTTCTGGATGTCGTTTACAGCAAGTGGAATTATTTCCGGTTTAAAAGGCACGTATGAAACTGCACTTGCAAATGAAACTAATCCGCAGATCCAAAAATCGTTACAAGCTGCAATTGATTATATCAACAAAACAATGGCAGGATTGGGTACAATAGATTATTAAATGAGGTTTCATTTAAAGATATGTTGTAAGATCATCAAATAAAAAGGAGCTAAGTTTCGGAAAATATTCCAACACTTAGCTCCTTTTTTTATAATTCAACTAATAAAATTCCTTATTTCAGAATGCCTGCATTTCAACCAAACGCGCGTATAATCCGTTTTTAGCAATTAAGGCATTGTGGTTTCCGCGTTCAACTATTCTTCCCTCCTGCATCACAATAATTTCATCTGCGTATTGTATTGTAGATAAACGATGTGCAATTACGATGGAAGTTCTGTTCTTCATTAATTTAAATAAGGCATCCTGAACCAATTTTTCATTTTCAGTATCGAGCGAAGAGGTTGCCTCATCCAAAATAAGTATTGGAGGATTTTTATAAATAGCTCTTGCAATGGTAATTCTCTGACGCTCACCGCCGCTTAATTTAGAACCCCTGTCGCCAATCACCGTTTGATACCCATTTTCCAATCGCATGATAAATTCATGAGCATTCGCAACTTTTGCAGCTTTAATTACATCCTCTTCCACGGCATAATCAATTCCAAATGCGATATTATTAAAAACTGTATCGTTAAATAAAATAGATTCCTGGGTTACAATGCCCAGTTGATTTCTAAGACTGGTAATACGAAGGTCGCGTATATTGTGATCGTCGATAAGTATTTCGCCGTCGGTAACATCATGAAATCTTGCTAACAGATCGGCAAAGGTAGATTTACCGGAACCGGAAGGGCCAACTAACGCAACCATTTTACCTTTGTCAATTTTAATGTTGATACTGTTTAAAACCAGGTTTTCTGCATATCTGAAACTTACATTTCTATATTCTACAGCACCGGTAAATGATTTAATATTAGTTGCGTGTAAACTTTCCTTAATATTTATTGGTGCATCCATTATACTTTCGATGCGTTCGAGAGATGCAATACCGCGTTGAATATAAAAATAGGAATTTGCAACATTACGCGCAGGCCCCAACATATTTGCAAAAACTAAAATATATCCTATGAATATATCCGCAGAAAAATTATCTTTTCCATCAATAATTATACTTCCACCATAATACAACAATCCCGCTACTACACAAATACTTAGAAACTCTATTAAGGGACTTGATAACTGCCATCTCCGCAAAGCGCTTGTTGCAAAATATTCCAAAGATTTATTTTCTCTCAAAAATTTAGCTTTTTGATATCGCTCCGCATTGAATGCTTTAATTATTCTTAATCCTGAAAGTGATTCCTCAAATAATGACATTAAATAACCCAATTGATTTTGTTCCTTTTTTGATTTTCTCCTAAGCGATTTTCCTATCCTACCGATAACAAAACCTGCAATGGGTAATAAAATAAAAACAAAAACTGTTAGCTCGACACTGATCAACAACATGGCAATAAAAAAACACAACATAGTAACCGGATCGCGAAAAGTAGATTCCAGGGTATTCATTATACTTGTTTCCACTTCCTTTACATCCGTACTCATTCTTGCAATGATATCTCCTTTACGCGTTTCGCTGAAATAGGAAAGAGGTAATTGCAATATTTTATCAAACACACCCTGACGCAATTCTCTAACAACTCCGGTTCTCAATGGAGCTAAAAAATACAAGGCCAGATAACGGAATATATTTTTGATAAAGAACATCACCACAACGGAAATACAAACAAAAAGTAAACCTGCAGGTTTCCCGTTAATAGCAACATATTCAGCGAATTGATAATTAAAATAACCCATCAGTTCTTTCAGATTCCAACTGAATTCAGGTTTTACGCTTGGCGCCTTCACCATATCAAATATAATTTGAAGAAAAGGGATCACCATCAAAATAGAAAATAAATTAAAAAAAGCGTAAAAGAGATTAAATATAAAGTTGAGTATTGCATAGCGCTTAAAACGCCCCACATACTTTAAAATCCTAAGATAACTTTTCATATGGCTGCACAAATTTACAAAAACTACGGTTCGGCGTCATTTAAGCCTTTTACAGCCTGAAAGAAAGGTTATCAGATGTCCTGCAATGTTTTACTTATACATCTATGCCATAAACGCCGTAACTTAGCCTCATTATGGACAGCAGGAGGCAAAAAAAGATGGGGCAGCTTATTCAGGAAGAAATGGGCAGCTTTTTACAGCGGGAAGGAGCAAATTATTATGGAAATAAATTTGTTACAGTTACTCAAGCCTCCATTACGCCCGACCTTCAGGATTGCAGAATATTTATTTCTGTATTTGGCGATGCCGCTATTGGCGAACAGGTGGTTGAAAGTTTGAATAAAAACGGAGGAGATATTAGAAGGCGATTTGGACAAATCATGAGGAATTCACTGCGAATAATTCCGCATATTCAATTTTTTCTTGACGACACGCTCGATAATGTATTTCGTCTCGAAGAAATTTTCAAAAAAACGCAGGACGAAAAAAATAATGACCCTGAATGAAATTTACTTTCCGGATAGCCTGGCGATATATCTTTTCTAAGAAATCAACAAATGCCATTAATATTATTTCAGGCATTTCCATGACCGGAATTATTATCGGGTCTGCATCTCTTATCATCGTACTTTCTGCATTTAATGGCTTCGAAAATCTTGTCGACAGATTATACAGCACCTTTTATCCTGATATCACAATAAGTGCAGCTAAAGGAAAAGTTTTTATACCTGACAGTGCAAAAATTGTAGAAATACAAAATATTGAAGGTGTGGAATATATTTCAAAGACCCTGGAAGAAAATGTATTACTTGCCTATAATAAGCAGGAACATATTGCAACTATAAAAGGTGTGGATACTTTATATAAATATGTAACAGCCGTTGACGACAGTGTTTATTACGGCGATTACATTTTAGATTACACCTATTTAAATTATACTTTAAATTGTGCGGTTTTAGGTTCGGGAGTTGCATCTACGCTTAATGTCAGCCTTGGACTAGATTATCCCGCAATACAAATTTTTATGCCGAGAAGGGGTTCACGTCCGTCCTCAAATCCGCGGAATACTTTTATACAAAAAGGTATTCAGCCAATGGGAGTTTTTCGTATACAACAGGAATTTGACAGCAAATATGTGATAACCTCACTTGAATTTATCCGTGAATTGCTTGAATATTCAAATGGAGAAATCAGTACCCTGGAAATAAAAACTACAGATAAAAAAAATGTAAATGAGATCATCGAGAAAATTCAACTGATTATCGGAGAAGATTACATTATTAAAAACAGATTCATGCAGAACGAGTTTTTATACCGTGTAATGAAAACTGAAAAATGGGCTGTATATTTTATCCTCACATTTATTTTTATTATTGCTGCATTTAATATGATAGGATCAATAGCAATGCTTGTCATAGATAAGAAAAAAGATATTGGAATTTTGCGTTCTCTCGGCGCCTCCGAAATAACCATAAGAAATATATTTTTTATTCAGGGCGTTCTGCAAACATTGGTAAGTATAACAATTGGTTTTTCCATAGCCACTGTTTTGTGTTTTCTTCAAATGAAATACGGGTTTATAACAATTCCCGGGCAAGGCACTTTTGTAGTTACTGCCTATCCAATTGCTTTAGAATGGAAAGATTATTTTAATGTTTTTTTAACTGTATTTTTTATCGGTACTCTTGCCTCCTATTTTCCTGCTTATATGGCGTCGCGACAAAAGTGGTTATTTAAACAGGAATAACGGTTTTGAGGCAATTAATTCTCCTTTTTTTCCTCATTTTCGGCCATATCTTCAACTTTGTGGCGTAGACTTTTGGATTTCATTCGCAAATTGAGCATTTCTACTAGAACAGAGAATCCCATCGCAACATAGATATATCCTTTTTCAACGTGCCCACCCCATCCCTCAATCAATAAACTAACACCTATCATTACTAAAAATGAAAGTGCAAGCATTTTAACCGTTGGATGTTTTTGCACAAAATTGCTGATCGGATCAGCAGCAAAAAGCATTATTATTACAGCAATTATTACCGAAAGTATCATTACGATCACCATTTCGGGTTCTACCATTCCCACCGCGGTAATAACTGAATCTAAAGAAAAAACAATATCCAGGATCAAAATTTGTATTATAATTGATGCAAAAGACGGGCGCTTAATATTTGGGTTGTTTTCATGGTCAGCACCCTCAATTTTTTCATGTATCTCTGTGGTTGCCTTATAAATGAGGAATAATCCACCTAACAATAATACAATATCCCTCCCCGATATACCATGGTTTAAAATACTGAAAAGATCTTCTTCCAAACCCAATATCCAGCTAAGCGACAATAACAGTAAAATTCTTGTGATCATTGCCAATGCCAAGCCTATTCTGCGGGCCTTGCGCTGTTGATGCAGGGGTAGTTTGGTAGATAAAATGGAAATAAACACAATATTGTCAATACCCAGAACTATCTCTAAAACCGTAAGCGTAAGCAAAGCTATCCAGGCATCAGCTTGGGCAAAAATGGTAAAATCCATGATTTATTGTTATTTGGGTGCAAAAATCTATCATAAAATCCGCTTATGCAAGAAAGAGTTCGACATGTAGTAGATCTCCTTCGTCGATCACTGCATGTTCGGGGTTCGGGGATGAAATTTGTGTTTTTGTAGCGTCGCAAAATTTTGCAACGCTACAAAAACACAAATTTCATCGACTGTTACTGCAACTGCGCCTACTTCTATCAAATCGGCACAGTTTTTATATACTTAAGTATCAATTATAAACCTGAAACCTATGAGATTAAGTATTTTCAAAAGCAAAACCCTGATCGCAACTATTATTATTCCTACATTTCTTTTCACGTATTCCTGCTCGGAAGGCGGCGGTATTAACATATTCAGCATTGAAGACGACAAAGAATTGGGAGCGCAGTTGGCTGCAGAAATTGCTGCCGACCCTGCTACTTATCCGATTCTGAGTCCTGTTACTTATGCTGATGCCTATGAATTAGTTTATGATATACGCGACAGAATCCTCGATGCAGGGCAATTATTCCACACAAACGATTTTGTTTGGGAGGTTAAAATTATTCATGATGATGATATTGTAAATGCTTTTTGTACTCCAGGCGGTTACATTTATGTTTACACCGGTTTGATCAGATATCTTGAAGATGAAGCGCAATTAGCCGGCGTTCTTGGTCACGAAATGGCTCATGCCGATTTGCGTCACTCTACCGATCAGCTTACCCAGGCATATGGTATTTCTTTTTTGTTGCAAATTTTACTTGGTGACGATCAGAACACACTTTCAGATATTGCCGCAAGTCTGACCCAATTGGCCTTTAGCAGAGGAGATGAGACCCAGGCGGATGAATATTCCGTGATCTATTTATGTCCTACAGAATACATGGCATCTGGTTCCGCCGGTTTTTTTGAAAAAATTGAATCTGAAGGTGGATTTGAAATTCCTGAATTTTTAAGCACACATCCTAATCCTGACGACAGGATAGAAAATATTTATGCAACTGCTGCAGAATTAAGTTGTGATGGAGATGACATTTTTGAGGACAGATATCAGGATCTTATTGATGCTTTGCCTTAAATGTTGTTTTTCTCTTTTGTATCTTCTGATGAACAAGAACCCTTTATAAAAAGACGACAAAATGGCAAAAGATAACTGACGCCATTTTGTATACCAACTTGCGTACGCTGCGTTTATTCAAAGATTAAAAATTTTGTTAAATGCTTTTACAATGGGACTTTAAGGCTTAGATTTGCTTCCTTCAAAAATATTTGGAATGAAAAAAATCGGTCTGTTTTTCGTTATAATTTTATCTTATATTTCTCAAATACATGCGCAATATGGAACAATATCCGGAAAATTAATCTCATCTTCAAATAATTCAGGTATTGCCTTTGCAACCATAAAATTTAATTTTGAGCAGGGTGTGTTTACCAATGAAAATGGTGACTTTCTGATAGAAAATTTAGAATTGGGTACCTATAACCTCGTAATTACATGTGTTGGTTTCGAGAAGTTGAGTTTACAACCGGTTACATTAAACTCCCAATCTCCGACAAAAAATTTAGGTGAGGTTATTCTAACAGAAAAATCCATTCAGATAGCAGAAGTTACAATTACAGAACAACAAAAAGTTTACGATACAAGATATAGCGGAACAAACAATGTTATCTCACTGAAAACCATTCAGAAGATACAGCCTTTGGGTAGTGAGGAATTGCTAAGAACTCTGCCCGGTGTCAATATTTCTTCGGATATGGAACAGAGCAACAGACCGAATATAAGTATACGGGGTAGTGATCCGCGAAGATCTAATAAAATTTTATTAATGGAAGATGGGTCACCGGTGTCACCTGCACCCTATCTTGCTCCCGGAACATATTATAATGTTCCTGCTGACAGGTTGGAAGGAATACAGGTAATTAAAGGTGCCGATGTTCTCGCCTACGGATCAAATACTATTTATGGTGTGGTAAATTATATTACAAAAAGACCGCCGCAAAATCCTGATTTTTCATTAAAATTAACAGGCGGTCAACGCGAATATTTTACAGCTGTTGGATCATATGGAGGTACATGGAATAAAACGGGTGCCGAAATACAAACTTTGTATAAAAATTTCGGAGGATATATGGATAACAGTGCTATTCGTTTATTCAATCTATCAGGAAAAATATTCAGCGAGTTTGGAGAAAAATCCAGTATATACATCAAATTAAATTATCAAAATGAATTTTTAAATACAACCTGGAATGGCAACACTCCTTTTACTTTCGATCTGGATCCTACCATAAATCCATTTGATGCAGATGAATTTTCGTCGCGCAGATATGGTATCGATGCCGTATATAATTACAACTTAGATGCACATAAAAAATTACAAACGAAATTATATTTCAGCGATTTTTATCGCGATTGGTGGAAACAAATTTCAACTGTGGTTGCAGCATCAGATGTGGAAGAATACGTTGGGTCAGAAATTTTTGAAGACAGATATTCGTTTCTTGAAGAGTTGAATTTTGGTCCTGACGATTACGTTCGTGTTGGTAAGGTTGTAAATGGAATTGAAAGCACCACCGACAGCAGATGGCAATACAGGGTATATGGTTTACAAGAAAAATATACACAAAATTGGGGGAAAAATGTATTTGAAGCAGCTGTAAAGTGGCACAAAGAATATTTTAATGATGTGGTAATAACCGGAGATTCCAGCAGGTGGGCGCGCAGTGGAAGAGTTACACGGGATGAAGTTTTTGAATTAAATGCATTCTCATTTTATACCAGAAATAGTTTTGAATTCGGGAAATTTTCCATAATTCCGATCATGAGGTATGAAATGATCTATATAAATAAAATAAATGTTCTTGCAAATGCAAATTTTCCTGGCACTAATTCTAATGATTTTAATAAGATTAAAAATAATTTCGATGAATTTACTCCCGGTATAAACTTAATCTACAGGGATATACAAATTAAAAAATCAACACTCGAAATTTATGGAGGCGCCTACAAGGGATTTTCCTCCCCTACAACAGCAATTTCATTTAATGAGGTTACAAATGGAGAAGTTACTCCGGCAGTGGATATCGCCAATCTTGAACCCGAGGTGAGTTTTAACCAGGAGATCGGATTGAGAATGTATCAAAAAAATCAATTTATTAATGGGCAATTATCTGTATTTAACACCTTTGTAAATAATTATTATTCTCCTGCCCGCTCACAGGCTTTCCAGACATTGGGGACTGTAACGATGAATGGAATAGAACTCGCTGTTAATATCGATCCGTCCAAAACATTTAAATCCAATGATCAAAAATTAAATATAGGGCTTTCCGTAACCTATATGAATTCAGAAATTACAGGGGGATCAATGGTAGATGGTGATCTGTTTGCCGGAACTGTTTTTCATACCGATGCTACTAAAGCTGAACTCATAGAAAAGATAAATGCAAACAGAGAGGCGTATACTATTTATAATGGTGCTGAAATTAACACCAGTGAATTATTTACAGTAGATGATTTTGCAAGCATTACTAAAGTAAAAGTGGAATTCGGAAATGGACTGGTTGAAAATTATGAAGTACCTTATGTGCCGAATTTGATATTAAATCTTTCTTTAAATTATAAAATAAAAAAAATCGGTTTCGGTTTGAATTATAATTACGTAAGTGAACAATATACCGAATATTTGAATTTTGAAAATGAAACTGCAGATGGTGGCATTGGTAAATTACCGGCATATGGTGTTTTGGATGCCAATATGGAATATAACCTACCTATTAAAAATAGTTTGAATTCTGTCACTTTTTTTGTTGCAGGAAAAAATATTACCAACGAAATTTATAAGGCTTCCAGATTAAACAGAGCTACCGGAGGTATTTTCCCAGCGGGATTCAGACAAATTAATGGAGGATTGCGACTCAATTTTTAAATTAATATTACTGTTCTTTCAAAAGGCCCAAAATTCTCGTTTCGGGTTTTTTTATTGCGGGGAAACAATTGTAAAGTACTCTACAAAGTAATATCTACCCAAGTTCTAATTATACTCCTTCAAATATTCTAAAAAATTGCACAGGAATTGTATTCAAATTAAAATTTTAACCTTAACTTTCACCAAAATATTGTGTTTATGAGGTATATTATTTTATTGTTAATTATCAGCTCTACTATCAGAATTATTGGGCAAACAACATCTCTTCCCCCACAACCAAAATTAATTGTAGGTATAGTAGTGGATCAGATGAGTTATGAATTTTTATATCGCTATTCAGATGTATACAGCGATAATGGTTTCAAAAAATTATTGCGCGATGGTTTCAGCTGTGAGAATACGAATTTTAATTATATACCAACCTATACAGGTCCGGGACATGCAAGTGTATACACCGGGTCGGTTCCTGCAATAAACGGAATAGTTTCTAACGATTGGTTTAATGAAGCTACTAATAGTTATACTTATGTGGTTGATGATAAAGATGTGCATATTATCGGTGCAGATACAAACGGCGGACAAATGTCGCCAAAGAATATGCTCACCACCACAGTAACCGATATGCTTAAATTGAGCAATCAGCAACGATCTAAAGTGATCGGAATTGCGCTTAAGGATCGCGGTGCAATACTTCCTGCTGGTCATACCGGTGATGCTGCATATTGGTACGATGGCAGAGTAAATGCATGGGTAACCAGTTCCTATTATATGGATACCCTACCTAAATGGGTGCAGGCACTTAATGCAGAAAAACAGGCACAGAGTTATATGAATAAAAATTGGAATTTATTTTTACCTTCAACTGTATATCATGCCTCTACTGCGGATAGTGTTCCATGGGAAACAGTTTATATCGGCGAAGAATCAAATGAATTTCCGCATTATATGATATTCAACGGCAATAGCGAAAGTATAAAGGCAACTCCGTTCGGAAATTCCATAACAACTTCCATGGCTCAGGCAGCGATTAAAAATGAAAATATGGGTAAGGATGATATCACCGATTTTTTATGTGTGAGTTATTCCTCCACCGATTATGTTGGTCATGCATATGGTCCTCATTCGATGGAAGTACAAGATACTTATTTGCGTCTTGATAGAGATATCGCTTCCTTTTTAACCTATTTGGAAACTACTGTTGGTAAAGGAAATTACATGGTGTTTCTCACTGCTGACCACGGCGTTTCTCCAACTCCCCAATACATGCAATCGTTGAATATTCCTGCAGGCACAACCACAGAAGCGGCAATGATGACAAAAATGAATACTATAATTAATAATAAATTAGGTGAAGGTCCCTGGATAAAAGCATATACAAATCAACAAATATATTTGAACGATTCACTTTTAACACAAAAAGGCTTAACAAAAAAATATATTTATAATGTGTTGTATGAAGATATGATGAAAACAGAGGGAGTATCCTATTTTTTATTAATGGAGGAATTGAGCAACTCAACTTTAAATGCTGATGTAAAAGAATTAGTAATAAATGGTGTTTATCCAAAACGCTGTGGCGATATTCAGATATTATATGATCCATACTGGTTTGAGGCATACAGGCCCACAGGAACTACTCACGGTTCACATTTTTCGTATGATACCCATGTTCCGTTGATTTTTTATGGATGGAAAATAAAACCGGGTGAAACGCACCGTGATATAACAATTGCAGATATAGCGCCAACAATTTCCGCCTTGTTAAAGATATCCGAACCAAATGGTTGTGTTGGGTCTGTGATCACTGAAATAATTAAATAAAACTATTTATCTTTTTAGTTGAAATTCATAAATATTTCCCCCGTCATTATCAGAAAAATATACAAGTCCTAAACCTTTGGAGTAAATGCGTGTGCCAATGCTGTTAATAACAGTATCCCGCCTGCTATCTGAAAAATCAAAGGTGATCCTGTCTGAAGAAGTTACTACCAAACAATCCCTTTCAGATTCCGGGTATGTTTCTATCAATTTGAAATTATATTTAATATCGGTATGCACTAACATGGTAAAGTTGCTATCAATAACAAATTTTGCTTTTGCATCAAAGGAGCAACCTTCTGAACTGATAAAACATGGTTTATTATTTTCTACATTAAATGAAACTTCATGTGGATTGTTTGCAGAATCCATTTCATAAATATATTGCGCCACTAATTCCACTTTGTTTTTAGTATATCTTTCAATACTTCTGTTTATTGGGAGGGAATCGATATTCTTCCATGCATATTCAAATTGCCAGGTACTGTCGTTAACTTGCTCCCATCGCTGCGAAATAAATATTTTTGTAAGGGAACTATCTCTGTAGGATTGAAATTCCCTGTAATTGAAATTAGTATCATTGTCCCATTTCATGTATTCAACTATACCAATTTCTTTATTTTTTTCCGTTTGGCATTGAGAAAAAAGACCGAGAATAAATATGTAAAAGATATATCTCATAAATGTAAAAGCGAAAAATACGCATTAATCACCAAATGAGCCTAAAGAATGAGTAATGAGCCTGCCTGCCGAGATTGAATACACTTTCATGAAAATCGGCTTCAACATTAAAATTGGCAGCTTAAATTGAAGCACAGGCAGTAAACAAAACAATCATCTCACGATAAGCAAACTCATTACTCATAACTCATTACTCATCTACCGAGTTAGCTCCTTCACTGCCATGCCACAGCCCACTGCCACTACTCTCCTTTTTTTTCCCGAAATTTGTATCCTCAAACTCTTTCTATGCAAAAAAAGATCGGACTCATTATCGTAGGTGTTTCAGTTTTATTGACTTTTATCGTGTTGATAATAGTATTTAACAGACAGAAAGATAATTCGAATTATCATAAGTCGCAACCTAAACCTGAGCCTAAAGAATTCACAAAAATGATGGCGGAGGATGAAAAAATGCAAAGTGAAAGAGAGGCATTTTTTAATTTAATGCATAGAGCGGCGCCTGAAACAAATTGGAAAAAAATGGATGCGGATCTTCGGTATAAAAAAATGAAAGAACGGGCGGGATATTATTCAATGAAAACAACAGATGAAGATTGGGATACACTTGCAAATGGAAATGTGGTTGGAAAATGGAATGAACTCGGAAGTTTTAATACCTCAGGAAGAATTTGGGCAACAGAGGTTGACTTTGAAAATGATATCGTTTATGCATTTACCGATGGCGGTAGTTTATGGAAAGGTGATCTGGATGGCTCTAATTGGAGTGTGATAAATGATAATTTCAAAATTGCCGCAACCAATATGTTGAAAAAAGTGGATGACAGATTAATTGTTTCCACTTATCAATGGGGAGTTCAAGGGATATTTTATACGGAGGATGAAGGGATTTCATGGACCGAAACAACTGGATTAGAAAACGTAGTAAGCTGGGGTTTTATAGGAGATGCGGAAATGCTGAATGATGCAGATCACACAATTTATATTTTAGCCTTGGAATGGGATTACATAAATTGGTGGGATCTGATTTCTATTTATCGTTCAACAGATCTTGGAACCTCCTTCGAAAAAATTATTTCCTATGATGTTCCAACCTATGGAAGTATGAATAATTTTGTATTGTATGCTTCTCAAAATGGAGATGGAACTTGTTATTTAATTGAAAATAATAATTTTTATACTTTGGGGGCTGATGGAATTCCAGTGTTAACAGGTACAATTCCAATTATTGACGATGGTGATATTATGTTGTGTGGGTTTGACGGTGTTTCAGAAAATCATTTTTATGCAGCGCACAATAATTATTCAACAGGACAAACGGATTTTTATACTTCAAACGACAATGGAGTAACCTGGACCTTAACAAGTTCGGGTGTGGTGGAGGAAGGTAATTTCAGTAAGAACAGTTTTTATTGTTCACAAAAGATAGAGGGATATTTATATTATGGCGGGGTTGATAGTTACAGAAGTTTTACCGGTGGAAGTACCTGGGTGCGCAACAATTATTGGTACGAATATTACAATGGCAACGAATTGGAAAATTTACATGCGGATATTCCATTCATCAGATCATTTATGGATACAATATCCGGTGAAGAATTAATAATGGTTAGTACTGACGGTGGATTATATAAATCGGAAAACAGCGGATTAACATGGTTGAATATTACGTATGAAGGAATGAGGAACGCACAATATTATGACGTATATACTTACAGGGATCTAACGGATATTATATATGCAGGTGCACAAGATCAAGGCTGGCAACGCAGCGTTTATGATATTGACGGTGATTATTATTTTGACCAATTGATAAGCGGAGACTATGGACATATAGTTTCACGAAGCGGAGGTGGAAATTTATGGTGTGTATATCCGGGATTTGCGATGTACATCAACGATGCCTCAACCGGAGATAATATGTTCTTTTGGGATTTTCAGGGATACGGTCATCTCTGGATGGCACCTGTAATGCAGGATCCTTGGGATGATGAAGTTGCATGGTGGGCAGGTGGTTCTGATGCTGGCGGCGCCTATTTGTGGCGACTGGAAAGAACATTCGGTGTAATTAATGCCGTTAAACAAACCAAGAATTTTTCGGTTGCAGGAGGTGGTTCTATTTCTGCAATTAATTATTCGCCAATAGATAATAATTATTGGTATTTATTAACAAGCGGAGGCACCTTTTATACTTCAACCGATGCAGGTGAAACCTGGTCGCTTTCTTCAGGTTTTTCGGGTCCCGGACCGCAATATTTTTATGGCGCATCTATTGAACCATCAAAAACACAATTAGGCGTAGTGTATATTGGTGGAAGCGGATATGACAATCCTGCAGTGTATGTTACAGAGGATAATGGTGAAACCTTTATTGCTTTAAATGATGAATTACCATCGACCTTAGTATACGATCTTGCAATTTCAGAAGATGATAGTTTATTATTTGCAGCAACCGAAATTGCTCCTTACGTATATGTTAAATCTGAAAATAAATGGTACGACCTTTCCGGCTTGGATGCTCCACTACAAACCTATTGGAGTGTTGATTATATCGAAGAAATAAAGGCGGTTCGTTTTGGCACCTACGGTCGCGGAGCCTGGGAATTTAAATTGTATGAAGAGCCGGTAGGAATTGCAGAGTTAGTGCAAGAAAATATTCTTACAGTTTATCCGAATCCTGCAAGCGATATCGTGCATATTAAAATAAATGCGTTTATTCCTGATGCTACAATTGAATTAATTGATATAAATGGAATTGTTGTAATCAAAAAAGCAACAGCATTTAATAAGGATATTCCTTATAAGCTGAATTTGAATGGCATCACCAAAGGTGTATATTTTATTAATGTTTCCGATAATGGATCAAGTAAAAAACGTTATGTTGAAAGAATTGTAGTTGTTGATTAAGGTTTTTCTTAAAAACAAATTACAGGGCGAGAATCAGATTCATTTGGGGAGTGGGGGTGGAATTTGGCAGTGGCAGTTTTGAAAATGGTCTCATTTGTAGAGACGCAATGCATTGCGTC
>JAYSYX010000301.1:0-3356 GCA_043727235.1 Bacteroidota bacterium | reverse complement strand
CTTTAAAATATTTCTCAAACTATTAAAGCTAAAACTATGACTAAATAAAATAGTTTTAAAAAGCATAAAATTTAAATAAATTATGAGTCAGAAATATAATTTAACACATGTAGAAGAACAATCCCGCGTCCCGATACTCGTGTCCCGATTCAATACCGTTTTTTGGAGCAAATACCTTTAAAATATTTCTCAAACTATTAAAGCTAAAACTATGAACGAAGCATATATAATAGCCGGTCTCCGCACCGCAGTTGGTAAAGCACCACGAGGTCTTTTCAGATTTACACGTCCGGATGATCTGGCGGTGGAATTAATTCGGCAATTATTATTAAAGGTGCCTCATTTGGATCCTGCTCGGATTGATGATCTGATTGTAGGAAATGCTGTGCCAGAAGCAGAACAAGGATTACAGATCGGAAGAATGATCGCCGTGCGAGCCTTGCCAATTACAACAGGTGGAATGACTGTAAACAGATATTGTGCAAGCGGCGTGGAAACAATATCCATCGCTGTTGCAAAAATAAAAGCAGGAATGGCTGATTGTATCATTGCAGGAGGAGTGGAATCCATGTCGTTGGTTCCTACTGCAGGATGGAAGGTTGCATTAAATTATGAAACTGCAAAAACGCATCCCGATTATTATATTGGAATGGGTTTAACGGCAGAAAATGTTGCACGCGATTTTAATATTTCTCGTGAGGATGCGGATGCTTATTCCTTTAATTCCCATAAAAAAGCGATAAATGCCATCGACAATAAATTATTTGAAGATGGAATTGCACCAATTGAAGTAACAGAAATATTCGTAAACGAAAAAAATAAAAGAGAAGAAAAAAAATATATCGTTGATACTGATGAAGGTCCGCGGCGGGATACAAATATGGATGCTTTAGGAAAATTAAAACCCGTTTTTGCCGCAAATGGAGTGGTTACTGCGGGTAATTCATCTCAAACTTCTGATGGTGCAAGTTTTGTTGTAGTGATGAGCGAAAGAATGGTGAAAGAATTAAATCTTCAACCACTAGCTCGTATGGTGAGTTGTGCAACCGTTGGTGTTGAACCCCGGATTATGGGAATTGGCCCGGTAGCCGCAATTCCAAAAGCATTAAAAATGGCAAATTTGAAATTGGAGGATATTGATCTTATAGAATTGAATGAGGCGTTTGCAGCACAGGCCTTGGCAGTAATTAGAGAAGCACATTTAAATCCGGATATCGTAAATATTAATGGTGGAGCTGTTGCATTGGGACATCCCCTTGGTTGCACAGGAACAAAACTGACCGTCCAAATATTAAATGACCTTAAAAGAACAAATAAAAAATATGGAATGGTTACAGCCTGTGTTGGCGGAGGTCAAGGTATAGCAGGTATATATGAACGAATTAATTAAAATCAATTTTAAAATTATTAATAACTAATAAAATAATATCATCATGTCAGAAATATTGCAAAAATCAATCGTGATCAAAGGCGGCGAGTTTTTAATTAAGGACGCAACCCCACAGGATATTTTTATTCCTGAGGAATTAAATGAGGAACAACTCATGATCAAACAAATGACAAAAGATTTTGTGGATACAGAAGTATTGCCAAATCTTGATCGCATTGATGCTCATGAGGAGGGATTAATGCCCGCGCTTTTGACAAAAGCCGGAGAGATCGGAATTCTCGGTTTACCAATACCTGAACAATATGGTGGATTTAATAAAGATTTTAATACTATATCGGTTGTTACAGAAATGACAGGAACAGCACATGCATTTTCTGTAGCTTATGGTGCACAATCCGGAATTGGCACTCTTCCAATATTATATTTTGGAACCGAGGCCCAAAAACAAAAATATCTTCCCGGACTCGCTACCGGTAAATTGCACGCGAGTTATTGTTTAACGGAACCCGGCAGCGGAAGTGATGCCCTGGCAGCTAAATCAAAAGCAGAACTAAGCGCTGATGGGAAACACTATATTCTCAACGGTCAGAAAATGTGGATCACAAATGCAGGTTTTGCGGATATTTTTACAGTTTTCGCAAAAGTGGACGGAGATAAATTCACTGCATTTATTGTAGATAGAAATACACCGGGATTTACCATTGGCGCAGAAGAAAAAAAGATGGGAATTAAAGGTTCATCCACCTGTCAGATATTTTATGAAAATATGCATGTACCTGTAGAAAATGTTTTGGGTGAAATTGGAAAGGGGCATTTAATTGCCTTTAATATTCTTAATATAGGCAGATATAAATTATGTGTTGGAGTTCTGGGGGGAGCAAAAGAGTTAACGGATATTTCTGTTAAATATGCCAATGAAAGAATGCAGTTTAATGTACCAATTTCTTCTTTTGGGGCAATTAAATATAAAATGTCGGAACAGGCTATTCGTGTTTTTGCAGCTCTTAGCGCAACTTATCGCACAAGTGATTATATAGATAAAAAAGAAAAAGAGTTGATGGAACAAGGTGTAGGTTTCGAAAAGGCTTTATTGGGTGCTGCTGAAGAATACGCAATAGAATGTGCAATGTTAAAGGTGATTGGAAGTGAAGTGTTGGATTATGTTGTGGATGAATGTGTACAAATTTATGGTGGTAACGGATATAGTGAGGAATATCCCGCAGCAAGAAGTTACCGCGATGCGCGAATCAATCGGATTTTCGAAGGAACTAATGAGATCAACCGATTATTAACTGTAGATATGCTTTTAAAAAGAGTGATGAAGGGTCAGTTGGACATGATGGGACCTGCTATGGCTGTTCAAAAAGAATTAATGGCGATTCCGGATTTTGGTTCTGAGGAAGAAGGATTATTTACAGCAGAGGAAAAAACCTTGAAGAATATGAAAAAAGCATTTTTTATAGTTGCCGGAGCAGCTGTGCAGAAATTAATGTTAAAAATAAAAGATGAACAGGAAATTTTGATGTGCGCTGCAGATATGATGAATGAAATTTATGTGAGTGAATCTTTATTATTGAGAGTTAAAAAACTCACGGAAATGAAAGGTGAAAGCGAAACTGCGATATATCGCGACATATTAAAAGTATTTTTCACAGACTCGGTTGATCGTTTGAATAAGGCCGGAAAAACTGCAATAGCGGCTTTTACGGAAGGAGACGAGCAGAAAATGATGTTACTGGGATTAAAACGTTTCTCTAAATATGAAATTTCAAACACAACTGCAGCCAGAAGGCGCATTGCTGATAAAATGATAGCAGCAAATGGGTATTGTTTTTAAAATGTAATTCATTTACCCTGCTAATGTAATTATTTCAAAGCAGAAATAACATTACAAAATCCTGTTCCTTTTTAGGGGCAGGATTTTGTAATTTATCAAAAAATTGCTCGATACACTGTTGAAAAGTGG
>JAYSYX010000300.1:0-25624 GCA_043727235.1 Bacteroidota bacterium | reverse complement strand
AAAAGAAGTAATTTCCCACTCCTATTAAGAAATCCTGTTTATTGCGGTAAAGTCTTAATTAAAGCATATAAAATTGAACCGCAGGAAATTGTTTTGGGGATTCATGAACCAATTGTAAGCGAAGAATTATTTTATCAGGTTCAGAATGTTTTGCTTAATAAAAAGAAAATCAAAGCGAAGCGTCAAACTAAATCTGATTCCCTGCCGTTAAGAGGATTTCTTATTTGTCCTGACTGCGGGAAAAATTTAACAGGAAGCGCATCAAAAGGTAACGGTGGAAAATATTTTTATTACCACTGTCAGCCAGGTTGCTCTGAAAGAGTAAGGGCCGATATAGCTCATAAATCTTTTTCATCATGGCTGGGTTCTTTTTCATTTAAACCAGAAGTAGCACAGTTGTATCTCGCGTTAGTTGAGGATACTTTTAAAAACGAAGAAAGTGATCGATTAAAAGAGGTTCAGAAAGTAAAAAAGGAAATCGAGCAGCTTAATTCGAATCTGTTAAAGGTTGAAAAGAAATACATAAATGATGAATTGGAAAAAGATTCATACCTCCGGTTAAAGGAATCATATAAAAAGGAAGAGTTTGATTTGAAAGATCATTTGGTTGAATTGCAGTCAACAGATTCTGAATTTACTAAATACATGAGTTACGGTTTTTCTGTGTTATCAAATCTAAAAACCTGTTATGAAAGTGCTGATGTTGATGCAAAGCAAAAACTGATTGGTTCGATATTCCCAGAAAAACTGATTTACAAAAATGGGAAGTATCGAACCACAAAAGATAGCGAAATTCTTCGCTTGCTTTGCAGTGGTGGTGAGGGTTTCAACGGATTAGCAAATAAAAAGACCCGAAAGAATGCAGGACAATCCAATTTGGTGGGCCCACTTGGAATCGAACCAAGCACCTACTGATTATGAGTCAGTTGCTCTAACCGAATGAGCTATAGGCCCTTTGTTTTTAGGGAGTGCAAATATAATGCGTTATTTTCAAAAATCAGAGGGAATGTGACTGTTTTATAGCGGAAGAGTAGCTCCACAGCCGATAGTGGCATTAAAATTCTCCTTCCACAAATCGGTTTTACTATTGAACCTATCCAAAATAAATGTAGTTACTTTGTTTTATGATTCAATTTCAAAAATTTACTTTAGATAACGGCCTTACGGTGATAATCAATGAAGATCACACCACGCAACTCTGTGCCGTGAATGTTTTATATAAGGTTGGGGCGAGGGATGAACATGTTTCAAAGACCGGGTTTGCACATTTATTTGAGCATTTAATGTTCGGTGGATCTGATAATATCCCGGATTTTGATACGGAATTGCAACTGGCAGGAGGAACAAATAATGCCTTTACCACGAACGATCTTACCAACTATTACGATATACTTCCATTTTCCAATATTGAAACAGCATTGTGGCTGGAGAGCGACCGCATGTTGAAACTCGATTTTTCAGAAAAATCTTTGGAAGTTCAACGCAATGTAGTTTGTGAGGAATTTAAGGAGCATTATATCAACCGACCTTATGGTGATGTTTGGCATATACTTCGAAAATTAGTGTATGAAAAACATCCATATCAATGGCCAACCATTGGGTTGGAATTACAACATGTAAAAGATGCAACCTTAACCGATGTAGAAAATTTCTTTTATAAATATTATCGTCCAAACAATGCTATTCTTACCATTTCAGGTGGAATAACCACAGATAAAGCATTGGAACTTGCAAAAAAATGGTTTGGAGATATTACCCCGGGTGAAAAATTAAATTATTCGTATCCGGAGGAACCGGAGCAGACTACAGCAAAATTTTTAGCTGTTAAAAAAGATGTTCCCGTAAATGTAATTTATAAAGCATGGAAAATGCCGGGCAGAGTTGATAAAGAATATTATCCGATAAATTTATTATCCGATGTTTTGGGTTCCGGTGAATCTTCAAGATTACAGCATCGATTAAAAAAAGAACAAAAAATATTTACGGATATTGCATGTTATGTTACGGGAAGTATTGATACCGGCATGTTTATTATTACCGGAAAATTATCGGAAGGAATTAAATATGAAGATGCGGATAAAGCAATTACAACAGAAGTAAATATTATCCAAAATGAATTAATTGCAGAGCAGGAATTACAACGTGTAAAGAATACTGTGGAAATGGATATTACCAGCGGATATACGGGAGTATTAAATAAAGCAGAATCACTTGCAATTGCAGAAATGCTGGAAGGTGCAAACTTGGTGAATATTGAAATAGATAGATTTACCAATGTTACAGCAAATGATATTCAAAATTGTGCGCAACAATTTTTAGCTGCGGAAAAATGCAGCACTTTATATTACGGAAAAGATATTGATCCCTTAAATTAAAAATTATTATGACCAGAACAGAAGCGCCTCATCAGCATTTAATTGATCGTTTAGATATTCAGAATTTTGAACATCGAAAATTAAAAAACGGAACCGACCTTTATTTTGTTGGGGGTATAGAAGAAGATCTTATTCGCGTGGAACTGCGATTTAAAGCAGGAAGGTGGTACGAACCTCAACATGTAGTGAGCAGAGCAGTTTCCAATATTATGAAAAAGGGAACTTCCACAAAAAATGCAAAACAAATTGCAGATATAGTTGACTTTTACGGAGCACAATTAGATATTGAACACGGTCATGACCTTACCTCCATCATCATTTTTTGTTTGGGAAAATATTTAGATAAAATTCTTCCTGTTGCAGAAGAAATAATGACCGATGCATCGTTTGCAGAAGATGAACTGGAACATTTTGTAAAAAAACAAAAACAGAAATTACTCATCTCCGCACAAAACACCGATTTTCATGCTAACAGAAAATTTAATGAAGTAATTTTCGGGAAAGATCACCCCTACGGATATTCCACCTTTGAAAATGATTTTGATGCACTAAGCACAACACAATTAAAAGAATATCACCGCAAACATTATAATCCTGCTGACGCAACTATTTTTATGGCGGGTAATGTTAATGAAAATGCGATAAATCTAATTGAAAAACATTTCGGACACTATCAAAAAAACGGAGTTGTTATTTCTGCAACAAATAAAAATATTACTAGTGATTTCGATAATAAATTTTATATCACCAAAGAAGAATCCGTTCAATCATCTGTGCGCATCGGAAATATCAGCATCTCTAAAAAACATCCCGATTATCCCGAATTTAATGTTTTAAATACTGCTTTCGGCGGATATTTCGGTTCGCGATTAATGACAAATATCAGGGAAGATAAAGGATATACCTATGGTATTCATTCCGGCGTGACACATTATAAATACGGTAGCTTTTTTGTAATTCAAACAGAAACAGGAAACGAAGTTTGTGCAGCAGCCATTGCAGAAACCTATAAAGAAATGGATCTCCTAAAAAAGGAAAAAATGGATGAGGACGAACTGATGATCATTAAGAATTACATGATGGGAGGATTATTAAGAGCAACAGATGGTCCATTTAATCGCATCAACGTAATTAAAAATATGGTGATGAGCGATCTTGAAATTTCTTATTTTGATTCATTAGTTAGCGGAATAAAAAATATTACTGCAGATAGAATTATGGAGTTGGCGAATAAATATTTGGATCAGGAGAATATGAAGGAAGTGGTGTGTGGGAAGAAGTAGGCAGTGGCAGTGGCAGTGACAGTTTGTAACATTGGAGTTTTGGGGGTAATCCATTAGTGAAACCCTCGCTGAGAGCGAGAGCTTCACTTGAAGGACTCTTGCGAAAATATTGAGGCTTTCGCTCTCAGCGAAGGTCTCAATAAAGGTATAGACCAAATTTTCCTCCGTACAAAATTCTACCAACCTTGTAAACCTTGCCAACCTTTGAAACAAGTCGCGGTCGCAGTCGCAGTGCAGTTTGTAACATTGAAGCTTCTGACCTCGGATTTTAAGCATTATTTATCCTAAACATTTTACGGCAATTTTACTTCCTATGTAAGCGTTATCTCCAAGAGGCAAAAGGCTGTTTAATAGTCTTTTACAAAAATTGCCTTAATTTTATTACCTGAATTATTTTACTTGAAATATTTATTGCGATATTGTTTTGTTTTGATTTTTGGTTTGATGATGATGGAAGTGCGGGCGCAGTCTACACTTCCGGCTGATTTTATTTGTTGTCAGACGCTTGTGAGCGGGGATGTGCAACTTACCTGGGGTGCGTCTGCTGAAGCCTGTGGTCCATTTGTGGAGTATCAGGTTTGGGCAAGTAATGTGTTTGCCGGACCTTATGTTTTATTGACTAGCATGCCCGGAATAGGGACAACAACGTATACCCATATTGGAGCAAATGGAACAGTAACAACCTGGTATTATTATATCGTTGCAGTGTATACCTGTGCGGGATTTACAATGACGAGTTCCGATACTTTGGATAATCTGGATCCAGTTGCGCCTGAAATTGATTTGGTTACCGTTACCGGTGGATTATCGGTTTTAACCTGGGCTCCTTCCACCTCACCGGAAACAAATTCTTATCTTATTTATCGCGATAATGGAGGATTTAATCCCATTGCAACTGTTTATGGAAGATTTACTACAACATATACCGATCTTACAGGATTGCCGACGACAAAAATTGAAACTTATACAATTGCCGCAATAGATTCCTGCGATAATTTGGGTCCATTCAGCACTAACGATCATCACACTATTTATTTAACTGCTCAACAACTTAATTGCAGCGATGAATTATCGCTCACTTGGAATTTATATGATACCTGGGCAGCGGGAGTAAATGATTATGAAATTTGGGTGGATAAAAATTTTGCCGGAGCTGCACCAGTTGCTTCTGTTTCCAATACAACAACCAATTATTTATTGACCGGTTTAGACGACGGTGATAATGTTTGTATCACCATTCGTGCATTTCGTGCAGATGGAACTGCAATTTCAATTTCCAATGAATATTGCACGACAATTAATATTGTTCAGCCTGCCGATTTTAATGTTATAAGAAATGCAACAGTAAATTCTGCTACACAAATTGTAGTGGAATGGTATCCTGATGATATTGCAGATCTTGAAAATGTTTCCGTGCAGCGCAGTACTGATAATATGAGTTTTGTGAATATAATTACTGCTCCTATCGGAATTCCCGTACCTCCTATTGATACATATACAGATAACAGTGTTACTACAAATGCACAGAGTTATTACTATAAAATAATTACCATCGACAGTTGTGCAATTGAAACTGTCTCCGGTACCGTAAGAACTGTTTTATTACAAGGGAATGATAATGCTAATTTTACAAATACCATTAACTGGAATGCATTTGAAATTACCAATGGTGTGGTAAATGAATATAGAATTTACAGGGATGATGGTGCAGGATTAAATTTTATTACATCTGTTTCTGCCTTTACATTAACTTATACTGATGATGTGTCTTTATTTATAAATTTGATAGATCAGTTTTGTTATCAGGTAGAAGCAGTATATCAATTAAATGCTCCGGAAAACGGTGTAAATGAAACATTAAGTTCATTTTCCAATACAATCTGCTTGGAACAAGGTCCGAGAATTTATGTTCCGAATGCCATAGTGCCCAATGGAACAAATACCATTTTCAAACCGGTAATTATTTATGGAAGTGCGGAAGGTTACAGCATGAAAATATTTAATCGTTATGGGGAAGTAATTTTTGAAACTGACGACGTTAATGATGGGTGGACAGGAGTTTACAATAATAAAATTGTTGAACTTGGAACTTATGGATATTTGATAACTTTTACTGCTACTAATGGTCAGGTTATTAATAAGAGAGGGAATGTGACTGTTGTGCGTTAATTTATTCGTTTTTTTTTATTAACTTTGATATATGCAAACCAAAATAATTAATATTGATCCTGAAATTTTAGGTGGCACTCCGGTTTTTATGGGAACAAGAGTACCAATTAAAAATTTATTTGATTATTTAGAAACCGGTGACTCGATTGATGATTTTTTGGAAGATTTCGATGGGGTTAAAAAGGAACAAGTAATAAAGTTGTTGGAAGTTTTCGAAAAGTTAATTAATTCTTCTTCCCCTCTACTTAATGAAAATATTACTTGACGAATGTGTAACCAAGAAATTAATTAGGTTTCTACCCTATGACCTAGAAATTTCTACTGTGTCTCAAATGAAATGGAATGGATATAGAAACGGAAATCTACTTTCAAAAGCTGTTGAAAATAATTTCGATTTAGTAATAACAATTGATAAAAATCTACAATACCAGCAAAATTTGATAAAACACAATATAATAGTTGTGGTATTTAATTCGGTTTCAAGCAAAGTAGAATATTTAAAAGAATTTGCACCCCATTTTATACTCAAAATGGATTCATTTAAAAAAGGAAATGTTTATATAATTTCATTATAAGATATGAAAGAACCCAAAACTTTTGTTGGCGATTACTACCTAAGCGGCGTTATGGAAACCGGTTGCGGAATTAAATTAAATCCGGATAATACCTTTGAATTTTTTTATTCCTATGGCGCATTGGACAGACATGGATATGGAAGCTGGAAAAAATTATCGGAAACGGAAATTGAATTAAATACCAATTACGACAACCTCGCTCCTTTTACAATTATTTTGGAAGAAAAAAGAACACATTCCGGAACGCTTATTAGCATCCCCAATTACAATAAAATGTTATTGGATAATACTAAGATTGAAATTGTTTCGGATAATAAAACAGAAGAAAACGTTGCAGACGCCAACCATTTTTTTGTGTTTAAAACAGAAAAATCAGATAAAATAATTGTTACCTGTTTATTTTATTTCGACAATTTTGCGACAATTATTCCAGCCGATATTTCATACAATTATTTCGAACTTGCACCGAATCACAATTTACCTTTGGTGCATTTTAATCATGCGAAATTCAAAATTGAGGAAAATGCACTGGTTGGGAAGTTGCATTTATTGGATGATTTTAAGGAGTATCGATTTGACAGTTGACCTGATTAAATGATCCATTCAAATTCACTGCTTACTTTTTCCTGTAATCTTATCTCCAGTTCATTAGCTATATCTTTCGCAAATAATAATGTTTTATCTCTTGAGGCAGATCTGAATATCAAAACATCTCTATCACCTTTTGTGATCAGGTCAATATCATAATACACGGATTTAAATGATGCCGACATTGCAATTGTAACAGGAATTGCACTTCGTTTATTTGATTTTGACAATAATAGAAAATCTATCTCAGCAAGGTTTTTCCAACTTCCAAAACTTAAACCTAAACACAAATAAATATCTCTGTATTCCATTTTATGTAAGTTTACTTCTACGCCTTCCTTTAAATTAAATAATATTATAGCAATCAATACCAGAATTATTGATAATACAAATGGAACATCATTTAAAAAGCTAAAAAATGCTATAAATAATAGCAATATTGGAACTGCAATCGGAACCAGAGTTGATTTTACCGTTTTGAATGTTCTTGGAACTATTTGATCGAGTGGTTTCATTTTGACTTTTGTGATTGATCCCTAAAAATACGGAACTTGGGTAGAGCAGGTAGTAATTTGCTAATCGGTCAATTTGCTAATTTGCTAATTACCACCTTATCTTTGCACATGGAAAATCTCTCTAACAAATTCCTTGGCGAAAGCCTCACCTTCGACGATCTTCTTGTTGTGCCTGCTTATTCCGAGGTTTTACCGCGGGAAGTAGATATTTCAACGCAACTTACACGCAACTTACGCATTAATGTGCCACTTATTTCGGCTGCAATGGATACTGTGACTGAATATCAGATGGCTATCGCTATGGCTCGCGAGGGTGGAATTGGCATTATTCACAAGAATATGACCATAGAAAAACAGGCGGAACATGTGCGAAGGGTAAAAAGGAGTGACAGCGGGTTGATAATTGATCCGGTAACACTTTCGAAAGGCGCCACCATTAGAGATGCTTTAAAAATGATGCGCGAATATAAGATCGGTGGAATTCCTGTAATTGACGGAGATAGCCGTCTGGTGGGCATTCTTACTAACCGCGACCTGCGTTTTGAAACGGATATGAATCGTTTGATAGACGAGGTAATGACGAAAGAGAACATGATAACTGCCCCGGAAGGCACAACACTGCAGCAAGCTGAGCAGATTCTTAAGAATTATCGCATTGAAAAACTTCCGGTAGTTGATAGCAAAGGAATACTCAAAGGTTTGATCACTTACCGCGACATAATGAAGCTCCAAAGCCATCCAAAGGCATGTAAAGACAAATATGGCAGATTGCTCGTAGGAGCTGCTGTTGGTGTGACTGCGGACACGTTGGATAGATTGGCTGCGTTAAAAGCAGTGGGGGTGGATATGGTAATAATTGATACTGCACACGGCCATTCCAAAGGGGTAATAGATATGGTAAAACTGGTAAAAAGTAAGTTTCCCGACTTGGAGATAGTTGCCGGAAATATTGCAACCGGCGCTGCAGCCAAGGCTTTAGTGGATGCAGGTGTTGATGGAGTAAAAGTGGGTGTTGGTCCCGGAAGTATTTGCACCACGCGAGTTGTGGCAGGTGTAGGAGTTGCTCAAATCAGTGCGATTAACGATTCAGCAATTGCAATAAGGGGGAGTGGGGTTCCGATTATTGGCGATGGAGGGGTTAGATATACGGGAGATATTGTGAAAGCAATAGTTGCGGGTGCCGATACTATTATGGCGGGAAGTTTACTTGCCGGAACGGAGGAAAGTCCGGGGGAGACCATTATATATGAAGGAAGAAAATTCAAATCGTATCGCGGCATGGGTAGTGTGGAAGCGATGGAACTTGGAAGCAAGGACCGATATTTTCAGGATGTGGAGGATGATATTAAAAAACTTGTTCCGGAGGGAATAGTTGGAAGGGTTCCATTTAAAGGAACAGTGGAAGAAGTGATGGTTCAATATATAGGAGGTTTGCGCGCTGGAATGGGTTATACCGGATCAAAAAATATTGCTGCGTTGCAAAACGCTCAATTTGTAAAAATTACTTCAAGCGGAATGCGGGAGTCACATCCACATGATGTTGTAATTACGAAGGAGGCTCCGAATTATTCGAGGTGAGTTAGAAATATATTTATATTTTATTTCGAACCTTTTGAGGAAATATTTGATGTTTCTGGATCAACAAATTTTTTAATAATTAATCCATTAATTGATGATAATTCCATTGGAATTTTACCATTATCATTAATTAAAATTGTATATCCTTTGTTTTGCAATTCCATTACTAGTTTTTGATCGGGCATTTGAGCATAAACAATCAGATCGGTATAAAACATAGCTTCAATTGGTCTGCTATAATTAAATAGTACGCCGTTTTTTATATTTGAAGTATCTAAAATCTTGAGAGATACAACCCACTCCGGTGACCTGTCTTTATCAGAAAATACTTTTACTCTTTCCATTCCATATCTTATTGGTAGAATAAGTATTAAAAAGATGAGAAAACGAACAGCAAATTTTTTGTAAGATTGTAATTGTAATTCCGACAAATAAACAATGAATGCGGCAGTAACTATAAATAATGCAGGTGCAGTAAATAAAATGTAACCCTGCATTTTTGTTTTAACAAAAGAAAAGAAAATAATTGGTATAATAAACCATATCAAAAGAGCAAGCTTTTTAAGATCCAGATGATCTTTGCAATATTTATAAAAAAACCATATTAATGGTAAATAAATTAACTCGCCATAATTAATTCTAATTCTATTCAGAAAATACCACCATGCTCCCACCTGCCCATCGAGCACCTGAGTTATGTGCATACGATTAAATTCTTTCTCCCATGCTGTTTCTGCGGGCCACATATTTTCAATATAAATTTGCCAGGGCATGAACACCATAACACAGACACCAATTATAATTATGAACTGTATTAAAATCTGTTTCATCGTAAAATATCCGGATTGTTTAACAATCAGAATCCAAATAGGTAAAACTATAAGAGCAGGTAACCATTTAGTTAGAATAGCAAGACCAATGCTTATTCCTACCAATACATTAAATATAATTTTTTTGGTCTGAATATATTTAATGCTTAACAGAATTGCCAATTCAATAAAGAACAGAAAATAACTATCGTAGTGATCGGTAGCAACTCTTCCAGCAGTTAGTTCAATTATCAATCCATTCACGGAATGCAAAAATGCTGCGATAAATCCAACCTTTTCGTTGTAAAAATATTTGCCTATTAAAAATGTAAAATAAATTGCCAACGAAGAAATAAGAATACCGGGCAATCGCAAGGCAATTTCATTTATACCAAACACACTCATACTTCCTGCCATAACCCATAGTGGCATTGGTTGTTTATGAACGAATATTTTACTGTTGTACCATTCCTTATAATCAAATGGAATTAGTGGAGTTTCATATAGAGTTGGTGTGAATGGATGCGCAATCATGTTTTTTGCGACAAGTGCGTGATAACGCTCATCCCAAATATGTAAAAAGAAATCGCAGGAAGTAAATAGCCGAAGAGCTAAGCCGGCAACTATTAATAATAATAATGCTGTTTGAAGCTTAGAGTTGAGAAATAACTTAGCGGAATAGAAATATGTTGTTATACAGGCTGTAAGAAATAATATTTGAAAAATCAAATTTTCCATTACTACACAAAATTAATTCTTATAGAATTTAAAGCTGTTTATTATCATTCCTGAATTGGATTTGGCTATTGAAATGTATAATCCCGATGGTAAATTGGCAATATTGATTTTATTATCATTATCAAGTTTGGAGGTAAACACCATTTCCCCTGTTAAATTAAAGATATTGACATTTAAACTCTCGGAATAAAAAGAAAATTCATTCCCGTAAATCAAAAATTCACCATAGCAATGCGGAGTCAGTTCCTGAGAAACAATATCGCTTTTCAGCCAACAGCCATCAATTGGCGTAGGAGTTGTGAATTCCATAGGTGAAGACGATTCAGATTCACCACAAGGATTCTTTAATTTTAATAGGATGTTATAAGTATTTCCCCTCAAAAATGTTCCATATTTATTCCAATATTTTCCATCCTCATAAAAAGATTCTCCTTCATGCCAGCTGGTACCATTATTTTCGCTCCAAAGTATAATTTCTTCAGGATGCGGATGCAAAATAACCGCGGAAAAATCGCAAGAATTTCCAATTTGTTTTGTCTCAATATCACCAAATGGTGTAACAGGTTCCTCTGAAACATAAATGGATCTGGTTTGAGTTTCAGTATAACCTTCAGGAAATATTACCGTTAGAGTAATATCATAATTATTTCCGCTTACGATATCCGGTTTTAATGTGGCCCACTGCCCGCTTGGATGACCAAAGGCATTAATTGAAAAATCAAATGCATCAGATTCCCAATTATATATTGCTTCGGGATAAAAAGCGCAGGTAACATTAAATCCGCTGTTATTATAACAAACTGAATTAGGCATTAATATAAAAGGACTTGCGACAGTAGAAGCCTGTTTATAGACTCTTATATAATCAATAAACATACTTTTAGGTAAAGCATCTCTGTCGACGGGTTCGTTATCTCCATCATGTGCGCATAATGTAGATTGCATGCTCAGACGAATATTCATTGCACGATTTATAGGTTCAAATAATATACCATCACTATTAAATCCTGTTATTTCCAATTCCCGGATCAAGGTATTATTTAGATAATATCTAATAGAGTTGTGATGCCACTCACAACCAATATTCATCCACTCCTCGTCTAAATTATAAGGAGTTAAAAATAAATCCTTATAAAGATGTATTTTTTCAGATTCCCCACCAAAAATGGATTCATCCCCATAGTCCCAATGATAATTTGTTTTTAATATGTTTTTTTTATTATCATAGGTTTCCCAAATATCAATTTCTCTGTATTCGGCATCTCCATGCCCCGCAACAAACATCCAAAATGCAGATCCTAATCCCTTAGCAAAAGGCAACCCTTTTACTCTTATTTCTATATATGAATCGGGATAAAAAACTATACTTTTAAAATTGGGATCTAGTATCGAGTATGATTTTATTTCAGCACCCGAATTAGGGCAACCGGCAAATTCTTCAGCAGTAACCATCATTCGCAAATTACCATCTGCAACAGAAACATTTGCAGGGTCAAACACTATATCATGTAAACAATTGTGATAACCATCATCCAAATTATTGCTTTTATTCCATTTAACAGCGTCCAAGGAATTACCGTTAAATTCATCATTAAAAATTAAATTCCATCCTGCTTTATAAAGTGGCGAGGCAGGTGCATTAAATCCAACTTGTTTATATGAACCCAAAAATGTCTTGCACAAATTTTGAGAAGATAAATTAATAATACCTAATAAAAACAAATTAAAAAACAGTAACCATTTAAAATTAATCTTCATTGAGGTGCTTTTTGGAATACGAATCCAAACCAAAATTGTTTGACTTTACGAAAATAATATAAAAGCAGTTAATGAGGGAAAAGGTAATATTACGCAAAATTAATCCGTCAACACCATATACTCCCAAGGCAGCAACTCCATTTTTTTGCCTGTTTTTATCTTCTTCTTGCCGCCAAAAACATTTTTATATTTTCCGGAATCGGAGGTGAATTTAATTTCCTGTGGTTTTGACGACATGTTTAATATAACTAATACTTTATTGTCGTCTTTTTCTCGAACATAGGAATAAACCTCCTCATTTCCGCAATCAATCCTTTTGTAATTCCCTCCGTAATTTCCGTTCCACAACGCAGAGTTGTCTTTTTTCATTTCCAAAAGCGTAGTGTAAAATGAAGTGTAATTTCTATTATCCACCCAATTAATAGAATCTTTGTCAAAGAATTTTAATCTTCTATCGAGCGCAACTTCTTGACCTGAATACACCAAAAACATTCCGGGAATTGTTGCTGCTGCTACTGCAAATGTTTTAGCTGCATCACCCATTCGTTCGAATTCTGTTCCATTCCAACTATTTTCATCGTGATTGGAGGTAAAATTCATAAAATAACTTTCCAACGGATATCTGGCAAGATCTTTTTTTATAAGAGAATCGAGAAGGTCCGGTTGTTGTTTTCCCTGTGCAATTTTATTCATTGCATGGTGATTTTCCCAACCGTAGGTCATATGGAAACCATTTTTGATAAACTGAGGTCCTTCCCCTTCTACTAACATAAAAATATCCGGTTTTATTTTTGTTAATTCATCTATACACTCCGTCCAAAAATCATCAGGCACCATCATGCCAACATCACAACGGAAACCATCGACACCTGTTTCAGTTATCCAATAACGCATGGCATCAATCATTGCACGGCGCATTTCCGGATTATCGTAATTTAGATCCGCAACATCCGACCAATCGGCAACGGGAGGAACAATCTTTCCATCCTTTCCACCCGTGTAATAATCTTTATGTTCTTTCATCCATACATTATCCCAACTCGAATGATTTGCAACCCAATCGAGAATTACATACATATCTCTTTTATGCGCTTCATCCACCATTTTTTTAAAATCTTTCATTTTTCCGAATTCGGGATTTGTGGAGGTATAATCTGATATAGAATAATAGGAACCTAAACTTCCTTTGCGGTTTAGCTCTCCTATAGGTTGAACGGGCATGAGCCATAAAATTCCGGCACCCATCTCCTGCAGGCGTGGAAGGTGTTCGGCAAAAGCATCAAAAGTGCCTTCAGGTGTGTATTGGCGGATGTTCACCTCGTAAATAGTGAGGTCTTTACTCCATTCGGGAGCTTGGGTTAAGGCTGTTTGTATCAGGGTTAGAGCAATTATTATGCTGCAAAATTTTCTCATATCCTTAGTATAATTTTAATTAGTTGCAACAAAATTAATTAATTAAAAGTATTACTTCGAAACAGTCACTATTTCAAAGGAATAGGGTTTTACATTTAAGATAAGAGAGGTTTGATCCATATCCTCAACAGATTGAGTTGAAACCATTAATATTTTACTGTTAAACTGTGCCTTATAATTAATGGATGAAAAATCCTCATCAAAAGAATGTAGCATTTCATTTTCAGAATTATTAAATAAAACATATACAACATCATTAAAATAACTTCTTTTATAAATAAATGTAGACCCTTCCGCAGTGATCAATTCAAAATCTCCATACAATAATGCCATATGTTCACTGCGCAATTTTGTAAGTTTTGTTACGGTATTCTTTACATCCTGTTCAAATCTGTTGAGAGAATCAAATCGCATCATTCTTCTGTTATCCGGATCGTTTGCACCCGCCATTCCGATTTCATCACCGTAATATACTATCGGAATCCCGGGGATGGTCATATTAAATGCATGCAACATTTTTAATTTAGCATATCCTAATGTATCTGAAACCATAATAGTTTTATGCCATCCTATTTCTTTATCATTATCGGTCCATTTAAGGTCTCCGCTGGCATAAGAGATAAATCGGGCCATGTCGTGGTTTCCGGTGATATTTCCCATCACATTGTGATAACCGTAATAATTAAATGTTTCCAATAAACTCGCACTTAATCTTTCGAAACCAATATCCTTATTTGCAAAAACAGAACGAGCATCAAAATATAGATTGAAATCAAATTGTGCATTTAATAATCCTGAACCTAAATAACTTCCAATTAATTCTCTGGAGCCAAAAGTTTCTCCTATCTGATACATTTTTCTATCCTGGGGGATCTCAATTTCATTTTTAATTTTATGGGTGAGCAATCTCCAGAATTCTGTTTCTATATGTTTTGTAGCATCGTGTCGAAATCCGTCGAGATCGAATTCCTTTAACCAGAACATAGCACTATCGGCACAGGCATCAGCTACCATAGATTTGCTGTGATCAAAACTTGGCATATAAGGTTCGAACCAGGTTGTGAGTCGCTGTTCATCCCATAAACGCAAATTTTGTCTGCCATCGGGCAATGTTAAATTGCTGAACCATTCGGGATGTTGTTTCCATAAAGGATGTTCTGCGTGAATATGATTTGCAACGTAATCGAGATAAACGGTCATTTCATTTTTATGTGCATCGGCGACTAACTCTTTGAATAAATTATTTGTTCCCAATCGGGTATCAACTTTCGATAAGGAAATAGGCCAATAACCATGATATCCGCTGAACCAACGATGTGGCTCCGGAAATTCCTGATAAGCAACATAGGGATTTTGAAATACAGGAGATATCCATAAAGAATTAAATCCCAGATCCGTAAAATAACCTTCATCAATTTTTTGTTTCACTCCTGAAAGATCACCTCCATAATAGTTTGCCTGGGGTAAAACTCTTTCGTCTTTAACGGGATTGTCGTTTGTTTTATCACCATTATTAAATCTGTCCACCATCATAAAATACATTATGGTTTTTTGAAAATCAACTTTTTCGAGTAAAGATGGATCTGTGATCACTTTGCCGTATTCGAGAGGGATTAGGATGTCATTGGCTTCACCATTTGAATTAAACCCATTGATTCTTATTGTCGACCTTTTTATAGTTTTAGCGGCCTCTGGTATTTCAATATACAGATATTCCTCATATAAATTCTCATCTAAAATCCAATAATCGTTGAGTTTAGAATTTTCCCAAAATACAAACCTTGTAATATCTTTATCTGTAGAGGAATATTGAATGTATTTGTCAGTAAAATCGAAAGTAAATATTTTAGGTTTTAATTTTTGATCATTTACTCCTGCAATCAAAAGTGAATTATATCCACCTATTCCATTATCAATTTTCACAGTATTATTCGGATCCAAAAACCAATTTCCATCTGCAACGATCTGATATTGATATCTTCCCGGATTCATGATAAGTTCAGTTTGCCAAATTCCGTTTTTATTTTCCATAAAAATGACATTGGGATTCCAGTTTGTCATTTCGCCTACGATGGAGACTTTGGAATAAAGGGAGTCTTTAGGATCAAATTGAAATTGAATTTTTTCTTTTTTTGATTTGCGCAAAAGGATGGAATATTTATCCTTTGAAGTAGTAATATTTAACTGACTTAATATTGGAACGGAATCATTAATTACGATCAAATATAATTTCTTATTATCTGCACTTCTGGAGGAAATCAAAAATTCCGGTGTTTCAATTTCTTTTATCGCATTCACATCTACAAAATAATCTTCGAGGTATACTACTGTAGTATCTACCTCCAGGTTTATAGGAGACGCCAATCCAAAAATCTCGGATTGGGAGAATGTAGTTTTGACTAAGAATAACAAAAGAATAATGCTTAAATTCTTTTTCATATTATGTTTTTTGGGCCGGAAAGGCGGGAGGAACGGGAAGATTTCGGTAAGTAAACTAAAATTTATTCCCGTATACTTCCCGCCCTCACCGACTTACCGGCAATTTTTTACTTAGTGTACCGTCTTATCCCATTTTTTAAAAGCGGTACATTAAAATTAATCAGAAATCCAACATGATGTCCTGATAATTTTAGGTGACTTAATATCTGAGATTGCCAGACAGGGTTAACTACATCTACTGCCTTGATTTCACAAATTACACAATCCTCTTCATTAAGATCCATTCGCAGACCCTCATTGAAGGTAATTTCTTGAAATTTGACTGGGAGATCAGCTTGACGGATCACTTTGATTCCTTCTTTCTGTAATACATGCGCCATACTGATCTCATAAATTTTCTCCAAAAGACCAGGGCCAAGTTCTTTGTGAACAATATAAGCGACATTAACTATATGTGCAGCAAGAAATTCTTCTTGATCGGATAATTTAATACGTGACATATTAATCATTTTAAAGGGTTAAACAATTTTCAAACTTACAAATTATTATTTTGTTTAAGATCTCGGATTGATAAAAGGCAGTTTTGATTGAGAATAACAGAAGAAAAATGTTTAAATTACTTTTCATATTGTGTATTTGCCGGGAAGGCGGTGAGAACGGGAAGAATTCGGTAAGAAGTAATAATTTCTTCCCGTAAACTTCCCGCCCTCCCCGACTTACCGGCAATTTAATTATTCTATAAATAACCATTTATACACTTCAAAGAATTCACTCCTCCAAAACCACTCTGAATGTGTTCCTGTGCTTTCAACTACCATGCGCATTTGTAGATTACCCATTTTTTTATTTAACAGAATATCATACACCTGTGCCATATCACGCATGTATTGTGCATCATTGCCTTCCATTGCTCCGCAAATAAAAAATAATTTTGTTGGGAGCTGACTATTAAAATTTTCAGCATTACTAAAATTACCTTCACTTGTCCAAAATGCAGGAGAAAATATTCCTCCTTTACTAAAAACATTATTGTGATTTAAAACAATATATAAGCTCATCAATCCTCCCATCGAGCTACCTGCAACCGATGTATACTCACGCTGCGGTTTTGTTCGGTACATACTGTCAATTTTTGGTTTTAAAGTATTGACCAAAAAAAGTGCAAATTCATCTCCTTCCCCACCACCATATTTTTCACTCACAAACCACGGAGAATATTCTGTGAAACGTTTATCGCCTGCATGATCAATACCAATGATAATACAGGTTTCCAAGCCCGAATTACAGATGGAATCCATGTTTTCATCCACTCCCCATTCGCCACCATAAGCATAAACATCATCAAATAAATTTTGTCCGTCGAGCATATATAAAACGGGATAATTCTTTTTGGAAGTTTTATAATCGCAAGGTAAGTATATACGAATATTTTTTTCTCGTTTCAATTCATTGGAGTAAACTTTAAATTGAATTACATCTTTATTAGGTTCAATAATTTTAGTTGGAGCAATATCCTGAAAACTTTCAATGCTTTCTTCCAATATCATTCCAGGAGTATAAAAATAACTGCGGTTTGTTCTATATCCTCCATCTTTAAATACCTCTCCACTTTCCCATGTTCCTCTCGTGAATTTAAATTCAAGTCTGGTAACTCCGGAATCTGGAACAAAGGTGAGGGATAGTTTTCCGTTTTCATTGTTAAGTTTTAATTTTTCGTCGCCGGGATTCCATTTATTGAAATTACCTGCGACATAAATAGAATTGTGAATTTCCGGGGTAAAATCAGATGCATTTTTTACTATGATAGTAACTTGAGAAAAAGAGGTTTCAGAAAGAAAAAGAATTAGCCAAAAAGGCACTAAGACACGAAGGTTGCACGAAGTAGATAATGGTAACGTCATAATACAATTATTTTATTTACGATGGTATTTGTACCGTTAAATAAAGAAATGAAATACAACCCTGGAGTATAATTCTTCAACGAAATTTGATTATTGGAAATAGAATTTTGTTCTATTAATATACCCTGTAAATCATAAATAATATAATTAAAATAATCCGGTGAGGTAATATTGACCGTATTGTTATTAAAATCGTAATACATTACAGATTCAGCAGCTGCTGTTTGCAATTCAAGCGGAACAATATCTTCAAACAACCATAAATATGCTTCATCAAATTCCCGGTTCCAGAACCATTCGCTGTGTGTGCCATCGCTACGAACGATAGAAATAATTTCATCTTCCGTAAATCCTTCTTCTGTTAAAATAGATAATACCTCATTTATATCCGGCACCATATCAACATCTTCATTCAGCCCTGAAGTAATATATATTTTTGAATCAAATTCTTTAACAAAATTTTCTGCAAAAATATTTACAGAATCATCAAACCAAAAACTAGGAGAAAACACAATTGCCTTTCCAAATACTTCATCATACTGCAAAACCATATAATAAGATATCAATCCACCTAAACTACTTCCACCTATTACTGTATTTTCTCTATCCGGTAAAGTGCGATAATTCATATCAATATATGGTTTCAGGTCATCCATAATAAAATGAGCATAGAGATCCCCTTGTCCGCCACCATATGCGGGGTGTGACCAGGGCGAATATTCATCAATTCTTTCAACTTCTCCATTGGCAATGGCAACTATAATAGCAGGGATGTGTCCATTATTAATTAAATTTTCAACCGTTCCGTCGGCATCCCATTCTCCTGCAAAACTAGTGGCATAATCAAAAACATTTTGTCCGTCGTTCATATAAATTACAGGATAATAATTACCGGAAGTAAAATAATCAGGAGGTAAATAGATCCAGATTCTCCTATAACGGTCGAGCTGAGGTATATAAAAATTATAATCCAATTGAATTACATTTCCTGTTATTGTATGCGTACCGATCTGATCCTGCCAATTTTCTATAGTAAAATCTTTCGTAGTTCCGTTAGCAATATAGTCCACTCTGTTAGGCAAAAACTCGCCTCCTAACATGGTTTCAGTTCTATCCCAATCACCTCGTGTAAATTTAAATTCAATAAGATCTCCTTCACCTCCTGTTAATTCAATAATATAATTACCATCAAGATCTTTGGTCATGATAAAATTAGTATCACCCGGATTCCAGGCGTTAAAATCCCCTGCAATAAAAATGGTATCAAGTAAAGGCATAAAATATTGTGGAATACTTGTGATACGAATTGTCATTTGTGCATTTAAATCACCTTTAAAATGCATTATTGTTAAACATGTTATTAAACAAAGTGTTCTTAATCTTTTCATATCATTTTGATGGCACAAAGTGCATTTATTAAAGTATTTTTGTTACCGGTTTAAAATTACACAAACAAAATCTGTATTCTCTACATGGCGCTCAATAACAAGAGATTAATTATCGCTCTCTTTTCACTTTTTTTCCTTTGGTTTAAAGGAAATGCTCAATCTCCTGATTTTATGATGCAGGGCTGGTATTGGAATTACCCCTTATTTTATACCGGCATTGGAAATCAGATCGATTATCTGGCGGCGGAAGGTGCTGAATTAAAAGACGCAGGCTTTACATATATCTGGGTTCCTCCTTTAGCAAAAGCTACCAGTGGAAGTTCGAGTATGGGATATAATGTGCGCGATTATTATGATATAGGAGATTATGGACCTGCACGATGGGGCGACAGAGAAGGCTACGAAAATATTAAATCGGTGTATAGTGCTTTAGGATTAAATATGGTTGCGGATGTAATTTACAATCACCGCGATGGAGGTTCCTGGGAAGATAATGGTGCCGTTGAAGGATGGATAGAAAATATGAATGCAATTAAAATTGATGCGGGAGATCAGCCATTTCCATCAGACCGATATCAATGCTATTTACCTATTGGTAGTACTACCGGAAATGGAGAAGGCACATATTATTTTAAGATACATTCTGCAAGTGGTCATTCTAATTTTTACAATAAACCTTATCAGGTTATTTTTTGGACAAATGAAGTTCCCGCAGATTATGCAACAGCGCCTACAGCAGAAATAGAGCCCAACGGAGGTGGAGATTGCAGTGAAATTAACAACACTATTATTCTTGGAAAAAGAAAAGATGCAAGTATTGATAATACAGGTTGTGGTACCGATGAATTTGCATTAACAATTTCTGCTGGTGATTTTGACAGTGCCGGTGATACTATTTGGATAAAAATGTTTAATACGGGAGGGGCTGGTCTTACCGACATGAGCGACCATTTTATTTATGGTTTGTGGAACGGAGCAATTGCCACTGATATTCAATCACAAATTAAATATCAGACGGCAACAGATTTTAGTAATTTACCCAGCGGTGAGGGTGCAATGAATTATTTAAATTTTAAACCCAATGGTAATCCCACACAATTAAATGGTGATCAGGATGCGATGTTCTTCTATTATGACATGGATCAAACAGTAAATTCCACTAAAGACGTTTTATTTGATTATACAAAATATTTATGGAGTAATGAATTAATTCGGGGATACCGGATGGATGCTGTAAAACATTTTCCGGGATGGTTTGTTGGCGACTTGTTGGATGACCTACACGACAATGGTATGAACCCCGGAATGGTTGTGGGAGAAAATTATGATTTTACCGCCTCTGTATTAAAGGGTTGGATAGATGATGTGCAATATAATATGGACGACGATACAAAAGCTGCAATTGATATTCGTGTTTTTGATTTTGCCTTGCGGAATGATTTAGAACAGGCATGTGATGCATTTGGTTATGATGTAAGAAATGTATTTAATTCGGGAATAGTTGATGGTGCAGGTGGTAGCGGATTTAATTCAGTGACCTTCGTTAATAATCATGATTTCAGAGATCCGGGACAACCGGTTGACAATGATCCTATATTGGCCTATGCCTATATTCTGACCAATAACAGAGTTGGTGCTCCCTGTGTGTATTTTACTGACTATTATGCTCCGGGAAATTTGCGATATGTTATTAATGGATTAATGGAAGCACATTCTCGTTATATTTACGGAGCAAGTCAGGTGGATTATTTAAGCAGGATTTCGACGCCCTATTTTGCAAATTATTTAAGTGGAGCTGCAAATACTACATTAATTTATCAAACTAGTTATGCGGAAAGTGGAAAAGAAGTGGTTGTTGCAATTAATTTTTCCGGCAACACATTAAAGGTTGATCAAACAATAAATACTGCAAATATTTTTTCAGGAGACACGCTTACGGATATTTTTGGAATTACCACCTACGAATATATTACAGTTCAGGATGATAATCAGATATATCTTGAAATTCCACCGCGCAGTTTCGCTGTATTCGCAGAAGGAGATCTGCGCAGTGAGTTGATAGATATAACTACACCTGTTGCAATAGAAAATACTTTAAACTTAAATACTTTTCAGGTATATCCCAATCCCGCAAGTGATCAAATACAATTTTTAATTCCGGAGCTAATTTCCGAAGATATTATTTTAGAGATCAGGGATATTTCAGGCAAACTTTTATTAAGAGAGAAAAGGTCTGCGACAGCGAACAATATTAGTGTATCTACATTTCCGTCAGGAGTATACGCACTAAAAATAATTCAAAATACTACTATTTACATTTCGAAATTCATTAAAAATTAAAATGACAACGGAAAATCAAAGATCTATATTTACAAACTTATTTCCAACAGAAGAAAACATTCCCGATAATGCAAAATTATCCTTACCCATAAAACAAACGGAATATTTAGTTAATGGTGTATTAAAAACCTGGGAGTCCAATTTTGATAAGATCTATTCTCCAATATATTTACAAAAGGGGACTGAATTTGAACAAGTACTTTTGGGAGAAGTTCCGCATATAAATGTCGACGAGGCGTTGCAAGTATTAAATGCCGCAGTTGATGCCTACAATTTAGGTAGAGGTGCTTGGCCAACAATGCCGATGAAAAAAAGAATTGAGTGTATGATCAATTTTACCATTGACATGAAAACTAAACGTGAAGAGATTGTGCGTTTGCTAATGTGGGAAATTGGCAAATCACGCGCAGATTCTGAAAAAGAATTCGACAGAACTGTGCAGTATATTTATGATACTATAGATGCATTAAAAGATTTGGATCGCACTTCTTCTAAAATTGTAAAGGAGGAAGGTATATATGCACAAATTCGCCGTGGACCTTTAGGTGTGGTATTGTGCATGGGGCCATACAATTACCCATTAAATGAAACATTTTCCACCTTGATACCGGCATTAATTATGGGAAATACCGTTTTATTTAAACCCGCAAGATATGGTGTTTTATTGCTTAAACCCTTACAGGAATGTTTCCAAAAAAGTTTTCCTGCCGGTGTAATTAATATGTTATACGGTGAAGGCAAACAAATAATTGCACCGATAATGGAAACGGGAAAAATTGATGTATTGGCATTTATAGGTTCCAGTCGCGTTGCAAATATTATTCGTAAATCGCATCCAAAGCCAAATCGTTTAAGAGCCTGTTTGGGATTGGAGGCAAAAAATCCTGCTATAATCTTACCGGATGCTGATCTTGAAGTTGCAGCAAGTGAATGTATAACAGGTAGTCTTTCCTTTAACGGACAACGCTGCACTGCACTTAAAATTATATTTGTGCACGAGAGTATCGCTTCACAATTTATCGACCTTTATAGAGAAAAACTCTCTGCATTAAAATACGGTATGCCTTGGGAGGAAAAAGTGATATTAACTCCACTTCCAGAACAAAACAAACCTTCATATCTTAAAGAATTAATTGATGATGCAATTTTAAATGGTGCACAAATTATTAATGAGAACGGCGGTCAGAATTTTTTGAGTTTTAATTATCCAGCAGTATTATTTCCTATAAATGAAAAAATGCGTGTCTGGCATGAAGAACAATTTGGACCAGTGGTGCCAATTGCAACATTTAAAGATATAGAAGAACCCATTAAATATATTCAGACAAGTAATTACGGACAACAGGTATCCATATTTGGCACTAAACATGAAGAAATGGCCAAATTAATAGATCCATTGACCAATCAGGTTTGTCGGGTAAATATTAATTCACAATGTCAGCGTGGACCTGATAAATATCCTTTCAACGGAAGAAAAGATTCTGCGGAAGGAACATTGAGTGTTACTGATGCATTAAGAGTATTTTCCATTCGCACTACAGTTGCATTTAAAGATTCTCCTACGAATCGGGAAATGGTAAACGATATTTTGGAAAAAAGAGAATCCAATTTTTTATCAACTGATTATATTTTATAATTAACATAAGTATTAAAGTAAACATGCAAACCAGAAAGGCAGGGATACTACTTCATCCAACATCATTACCGGGAAAATTCGGAATAGGAACCATTGGTTCAGAAGCTTATGCTTTTGTAGATTTTTTAGTAAAGGCTAAACAAGGTTATTGGCAAATATTGCCATTGGGGCCTACTGGATATGGTGATTCACCCTATCAATGTTTTAGTTCAAAAGCCGGAAATCCCTATTTAATTGATTTGGAAAAATTATGCGATATCCATTTATTAGATAAAACTGATCTTCAAATTCATGAAGAATTTTCAGAGGAAAAGGTAAATTACGGAATTGTGATTTCCACCAAACTCGAGTTATTAAAAAAGGCCCAACAGCGATTTAACTCGGGCGATTATAATGATCTGAAAGATAGTTTCGAAAATTTTGAATTGGAAAATAATAATTGGCTGGATGATTATGCATTATTCATGGCATTAAAAGAAAAATTTGATAACAGGCCCTGGTATGAATGGAGTGATGAATATAGATCAAGAAATACAGAAACATTGGAAAACAGTATTCCTGAATTAAGTGACACAATTCATTTTCACAAATTCATACAATTTATTTTTTTACAACAATGGTATGAGCTGAAGAAATATGCAAATGAAAATGGTATTGAAATTATTGGTGATATTCCCATTTATGTTGCAATGGATAGCAGTGATACATGGGTGAGTCCGCAATTATTTCAGTTTGATGAAAATAAAAATCCGCTGTGTGTAGGTGGATGTCCTCCCGATTATTTCAGTGAAACCGGTCAGCTTTGGGGAAATCCAATTTTCGATTATGTAGCAATGGAAGATGACAATTTCAGCTGGTGGATAGATAGAATTAAAACTACTTTAAAATTATATGATCTTGTTCGTGTGGATCATTTCAGAGGATTTGCGGGATATTGGAGAATTCCATATGGAGATGAAAATGCAATTAACGGAGAATGGATTCCAGGTCCCGGAAAAAAATTATTTAATGCAATAAAAAATATTTTGGGAGAAATTCCAATAATTGCAGAAGACCTCGGATTAATTACCCCGGATGTTATTGAATTGCGTGATGCATTTAATTTACCCGGAATGAAAGTTTTACAATTTGCATTTGACAGCGGAGAATCCAATGATTATTTACCCCATAATTATGATAAAAATTGTGTGGTATATACTGGAACTCATGACAACGAAACGGTAAATGGTTGGTTTGAAAACGCAATTGATGCTGATAAAAAATATGTTTTGGATTATATTAATTCCAACGGCGAAAATGTGAGTTGGGATCTGATTAAATCAGCATGGTCAAGTGTTGCCAACACCTCCATTGCTCCTATGCAGGATGTTTTGGGTTTAGGTGCCGATGCCAGAATGAATTTACCCGGAACAACGGTTAAAAATTGGGAATGGAGGATGGAAGAGGGGGCGGCGACGGATGAATTGGCGGAGAGGTTGGAATATATTACTGCTTTGTATGGAAGAGGTGGGAAACGGGAAGCCGAATGAGTAATGAGTATGATTCTCGTGAGCCGGATGTTTTTACTCCTGGCTAATGACTCTTAACGTAGAGTGAGTGGTAAATGGTGAGTGGTGAGTATGCTCCTAGTAAGCCGAATGTTTTACTCCTGATTAATGACTCTTGACAAATGACTAGTGCCTATATTTCGAGGTGAGTCGACGCTTCTGGACTGAAGATTAATTAAATTCAATCTAATTTTTTTTTATCCCTTTTAATCCCCCCGATCTGCGTTATCAGCGTTCTCCTTTTAACACACTCTTTGTTTTCCCGTGTCCCGCGTCCCGATTTCCGTGTCTCACTCAATAAAACTCCACCTGACCGGTATCAAGATCGTATAATCCACCAATTATCTTAATTTCTCCTGCTGCTTCCATTTCTTGGAGGATGCTGCTTTGTTCACGGACTTTTTGGACGGTGATATAAACATTATTTTCAGTAACATTTTGCACAAATTTGAGATTTGCACCATTTCGGTTTACCGTAGTTTCTTTTTCTAATTCAATTGCAGGTTTTATTTTATTGAGAAGATTAGTAATATTTCCCATCACAATATTATTACAAGCTCCTTCAATTGCCC
>JAYSYX010000299.1:0-3400 GCA_043727235.1 Bacteroidota bacterium | reverse complement strand
TATTTGTTAAACCGAATAACAATGGATCGAGTTACGGTATTTCAAAAATTAAAGATTTTGAATTATTGGAAAATGCAATAAAAGAGGCACTGCAATTTGATAAGGAAGTTTTGGTGGAACAGGGAATAATTGGCAAAGAGGTTACCTGTGGCGTTTATCAATATAAAGGGGAGATAATTGTGCTTCCCATTTGTGAAATTGTTGCCGATAAACACGAATTTTTCGATTATACGGCAAAATATACTTCGGGAGAGAGCGATGAAATTATTCCCGCTCGAATTCCTGATGCTGAAAAAATTTTGGTAGAGCAATATTCAACGGCTATTTATACAAAATTGAACTGCAAAGGTGTGGTTCGTATAGATTATATAATTCAGGATGGAAATCCTTATTTTTTAGAAGTGAATACGGTTCCGGGTTTGAGCGAAGCGAGTATAGTACCTAAAATGGCGGCTGCTTCCGGACTTACACTAAAAGATTTTTTCGGACGTTTATTAGAAGAAGCCAAGGCAGGGTAAACTCCGGCTGCATTTACTCAACTATTCCCCTTAATTTTGCCTTCGGCTGCATGAGCAATCCTAAAAAGAAATCAACAGAAAATGCCGGAACTCTCCGGTTCTTTATCACCAAAACATTTTGGCTGAATATATTCGCAGCCTTAGTGCTGATAGTGATCATTTTGTGGTTGTTGTTATTTATTGTGCAACAATACTCACGTCACGGTGAAAGTCAGACAGTTCCCGACCTGAAAGGCAAAACAACACTGGAAGCCATGCAGGAATTAGATAATCTGGACCTCGAATATGCGGTGATGGATTCCACATACGATTCCGATGAACGCCCGATGACCATTATTTCACAAGATCCCATTCCCTTTTCGAAGGTAAAAAGCGGTCGCAAAATTTATGTGACCATAAACATGCGGCAGCCACCCAAAACTGAACTTCCAACATTTGAAATTGGCACCAGTTACATTAGTGTGCGCGAAATTCTGGAAAGTCACGGCTTAAAGGTTGGCGATATCATATACAAACCCTTTGAATACAGAGATGTGTATCTGGATATGCGTATGCACGGGGAAAGCAGATCGCTCAAACCGGGAAGTGAAATTGCAAAGGGATCTAAAATTGATCTGGTATTGGGAAATGGATTAGGGGATACGAAGATCATAATCCCTGACCTTTCGGGCCTCACCTATGTTGAAGCAGTGAACCTTATTCAGTTAAAAGAGCTTACTTTAGGAACGGTTATTACTTCCGGTACAATTAGCGATACAACCGATGCGTTTGTCTATAAACAATATCCGGCAGCAGAGAACGAAAAAACAATAAATTTGGGTTCTATGGTTGATATCTGGATTTCGGAGGATATAAATATGATAATTCCATCCGGAAATACAGATGATGCGCCAAATAATGACGGGGAATTTAAACCCTGAAAAAAATAATTTCATGAAAAATATTATATACAGTTTATTATTAATAAATATTACCACTGCTGCCCTTTCGCAGGAGACGCTTTATCCGTTAAAAAATAACAGTGCTTTAAAAGAGAAACGAATTGCAGTTGCCGGTAGCAGAAGCATAGTGGAAACAAGAGATACTCTTTGTCTCCCATTTTTGGATGATTTTTCCGACAGACAGACCATAATAAATGAGACAACTATCAACTGCGGAGATACTTTAAATTATTATGCATCAGCTGTATATCCTTCGGCGCTTTTTTGGGTGGATAGCAATGCTTATGTTAATCTTACTTATCCCACCTTGCCTCCAACTTATGGTGTTGTAACATTAGATGGATTAAATAAATTTGGTGGACCTTATAACGAAGCATCTTCATTTGACATGGCGGATTTTCTTACTTCTAAACCTATTTTTTTGGGAGAAACTCCGGTGGATTCCGTTTATTTAAGTTTTTATTATCAGCCCGGTGGTTTTGGGGATTTTCCGAATGAAAATGATTCGCTGATATTGGAATTTAAAAACAGTATTGGCGAATGGAAACATATTTGGCATACAGTAAATATAAATGGAAATGATCCGCAATCATTTAAATTGCAAATGGTGGCTGTGGAGGATGAATATTTTTACGACGGATTTCAATTTCGTTTCCGCAATTGGGCAGGTGTGAATGGAAATAACGATCACTGGAATATTGATTATGTTTTTTTGGATGAGGACAGAACTTTTAATGATACCTTATTCCGCGATGTAGCAATAATATACCAACCCGAAAAATATTTAAAACGTTATCGCAACATGCCCTGGAATCAATTTAAAGATCATCAGTTGTCAGAACTCGCAACAGAGCATGGTGTTTTTATGTATAATAATTTTAATACCATAGTAAATACCTCGTATCAATATCAGGTGAATGAAAAATATACTGGCGAGGAAATTATAGCACCAACCACACCTATTTCCGTAAATCTTGATCCCTTCTCCATTGCATTGAATTCATTTCCCACCTTTACAATTCCTACAACTACTCCTAATTACGAGGAGGATAGCATGACAATCAATTTTAAATATATTTTAAATCCTGCAAGCGATATTAACAGAAGAAATGATACGATGTTGTATGAGCAGGCATTTTATAATTATTATGCTTACGATGATGGCACCGCGGAAAAAGCGTATGCAATTATAGGAACGGGCGCTAAACTTGCTATTAAATTTTTCGCAAACGAACCGGACACTTTAAAAGAAATTTATATTCACTGGGCTTATGTGGATGGAAATGCAGGCAATCTGTTCTTTTCATTAATGGTTTGGGATAATATTGATACCACACTTGTTTCAGCGGATGAAAATATTATTTTTCAAAATGATTTTCTCACTCCAAAATATGTGGACAGTGTAAATGGATTTTATGTTTACAAATTAGTTGACTTTTTGGGAAACCCCACTCCTGTTGTTGTAAATGGTGCATTTTACGTAGGATGGTTGCAAAGTCAGGATGATTTTTTAAATGTTGGTTTTGATGCCAATAACGATGCCCACGACAATGTATATTTTAATGTGGGTGGAAGCTGGCAGAAATCGAGTTTACCGGGTGCTGTTATGATTCGGCCTCAGGTTGGAGGAAATTATTCTTTATATAGTCCGATTATAAATGATGAGCCAAAATCAACTGCTGTAAATGTGTATCCAAACCCGGCAACAAATATTTTAAATATTGATATTGATAATTCGAATGTTCTGGATTATAGCATTTTTGATCAGGCGGGAAGAATGGTTTCGAGAAATTCTAATAATATTAAACAAATTGATATACAAAATTTAACTTCCGGATTTTATATACTCGAAATGAACGATTTAAAATCAGGAGCAGTTTATTATTCCAAATTCATGAAGAATTAATTACCTACAAACTCAATTAATACGATGGATATTAC
>JAYSYX010000298.1:0-8845 GCA_043727235.1 Bacteroidota bacterium | reverse complement strand
TTATTGGTGGTATTTCTTATTGTTTTAATATACTCATAATGCGTAAATACCGCAATTATCATAAAGACAATTGCAAAGCTCCATGCTCCCCAAAATATACTTCCAATAATAACTGCTGCACCTATCAATGCAGTAATAATTCTCAAAACTAAATTATTCATTCGGGTAAATTATAAATAAATTCCAATGCGGCTTCAGCTTGTTTATAATGCACATAAAGTTCTATTTCGCCCTGTAATATTCCCTGAGCATATGGCCCTTCCATTTTATTAAAAAGCACCACAAGTATAAGTTCCTTTTCCAACATTTCTTTAATATACATGGCATGGAATTTATCCATTGTCGTGTATACCATCATCCAGTCCTGTTCCATTGGTTGCTAAATTAACCTTTTCGTTGCGTTTGAAAACAATTAATAAAAGTACTACAAAGGGAACCGATACCAAAGCCGCAACCACACTTGTTTGTTCAGCCATGTTTTCGTCCACAACCTGTATGTTCACCAAATAATAAGCGACTACCGAAACTGCATTATTAATAAAGTGCGCCAGTATGGCTGCCCATAAACTTCCACTCCAATAAAATAAATATCCTATCATGGCACCCAGCAACATTCTCGGAAAAAAGCCAAAGAATTGAAGATGTATAAAACTGAATAAAAACGCTGAGAGCCAAATTGCCACATGGGCATTTCCTGTCCCTTTTAAAAAAAGATTTTGCAATAATCCTCTGAAAAATATTTCTTCCCCCACAGCAGCGAGTACACCAATTAACAAGATATTAAAAATCAAACCTGAAATGCTGGTTGTATTTAAAAAAACTTCTGAAAATATTTTTGCCCGCTCCTCCAATTCGCGCATACTTTCTTCGGTATCCTTCATACTAGCCGGGAAAGGTATATTTTGATTCCATTCATTTATAATACTCACTACAGAAACAGATGCAAAAAATAAAAGAAGAATATAAATAGTAGTGCTGAATTTTAATTTTTTGTTGAGTTGCAAATAGGAAATAATATTTACACCCTTGAGATATAAAAAAAACAAAGCAACACAAATAAATCTGCCAAAGGAAGTAATGAACTGATAAATTTTTAAGGCATTTATCTGTTCCGATGTTACCTGTTCTGCAGAAGTTTTATCCATTGAATTAACGAATTCCGTAAAATTGGCATTTGGATAAATTTTATCTATAACACCTACGGCCAACATAAAAAAAACAAACTCCCCTATCAGAAATAATCCGATCAGAATTAGAAATTGCCCCAACCATGGTATTTCCTTAATGCTGCCCCGCATACTATATCTTCGTAATTTTGCGTAAAAATACAACGAGAACCTGTGAGGTCTTTTCCAAATTGTTCAAAAAAGGGATAAACGCAAGGGTGCTCATAAATTAAAAACAAGAACTTAAAGGAGACCTAACAGGTTTTAAGAAATTTACCTTGACCAAGATCGCCAACATACAACTCCCGGATTTCCCGCTCTTACTTGCTCCCATGGAGGATGTAAGCGATCCGCCTTTTCGCGTTTTGTGCAAAAGGTTGGGGGCAGATGTAATGTACACCGAGTTCATCTCCACCGAAGGACTCATCCGAAACGCCGAAAAAAGTCTTAAAAAACTCGAATTCTACGAAGAAGAACGTCCTCTCGGAATTCAAATTTTCGGTGCAGACATTGAGGTTATGGAAGGATGTGTCGATATGATCATGGAAGTTAATCCCGACCTCATCGACATCAATTTTGGTTGTCCGGTAAAAAAAGTGGTGTGTAAAGATGGTGGTGCCGGCATTCTACGCGACATTCCCCGTATGATTCGCCTCACCGATTCCATTGTAAAAAGATCAAAACTCCCCGTAACGGTAAAAACCCGTCTCGGTTGGGACGATAACTCTAAAAACATCGTAGAAGTTGCCGAACGCCTACAGGATGTAGGTATTGCAGCCCTCAGCATTCACGGCCGAACCCGCGCTCAGATGTATAAAGGCGCCGCCGACTGGACCCTCATTGGAGAAGTAAAAAACAACAGCAGAATCACCATTCCCATTTTCGGCAACGGCGATGTGGACACCCCGCAAAAGGCCCTCGAAATGAAAAATCGTTATGGAGTCGACGGTGTAATGATAGGCCGTGCCGCCATCGGTCAGCCTTGGATCTTCCGCGAAATAAAACATTTCCTCGCCACCAGCACCGAACTCCCACCCGCCACCCTCGAAGAACGCGTAAACTATTGCCGCGAACACCTACTCCAATCCATAGCCTGGAAAGGCCCGGTATTAGGCATTTTAGAGATGAGAAGGCATTATACGAACTATTTTAAGGGGATACCTAATATTAAGCATTATAGGAATTTGTTGGTGACGATGAATGGGATGGAGGAGCTTGAAGGTGTTTTGAAAGAGATTTCGATGATGGAGGTCGAGAGTGTGGGGGTGTAATAGGGGATGAAATATTATTTAGGATTAAACACAAATTTTTACCAATATAAAATCTCAACTTTTTTTTGTGAACCTATCAAATAATTTGGAAATTGTTACCTAATTAGATAACTTTGTTTTGTGGAAAGGAAGTTTGTGCGGGAGATAGTTTATTACAAAGATTTTTACTTGCGTTTCTTTGAAAATTTGAAACCTGAGGTAAAGAAAAAGTTCAACTGGACACTACAGTTGATTGCAACTATTGACAAAGTCCCTGAAAAATTTTTAAAACATATAACTGGTTCAACTGGGCTTTTTGAAATTAGAGTTGAAGTGGGATCTGACATTTATCGAGTATTTAGTTTCTTCGATAAAGGTCAGCTTGTGATTTTACTAAACGGGTTTCAAAAGAAAAAACAGAAAACCCCAAAATCAGAACTGGAAATGGCAGAGAAACTAAAAAAGGAATATTTCAATGAAAAAGCAAAATAAAAATTTAACCTCTTTTACCGACCATCTAGACCAACAATATGGCAAAAGGGGAACTAAAAAACGTGAATTCTACGAGACTGGTTTTGAAGCCTTTAAATTAGGCGTTATGCTTCAGGAACTTCGCAAGGAGCAAGGAATGACCCAAGAACAACTTGCCGAAAAATGCGGCACCACCAAAACCTACATTTCCCGTATCGAAAATGATGCAAGTGATATCAGACTTTCAACACTAATGCGGATAATACGAGAGGGTTTGGGTGGGAGGTTGAGGTTATCGGTGGAGAGGTAGATAACAATAGCAACAAAATCGGTTTGTACAGAAGGTTGTTGACGTGAAATTTAATGATGATATTTGATCGAACCCTTTTTTAAAATCCTAAACACCTTTTAACATGAAATATACAATCAAAATGATTTTTGGACAGGAACAAATAGATAAATTTATTTTAAAAATACCTTTATCAAAGGAAGAAATTGAAATAAATGTTAAAGAATTTTCATTTGAAACTGAAATTGAATTATTAGCTTTTAAAAAAGGTGTTTCAGAAACCATAGGATGGATGGAATGTCATATTATTGATCAAAATGTGAGCAAACCAACATTTATCATTTCATGAAAGTTTATCCTGAAAAGAAGTGCTTATAATAATACCAAACAACAATTCATTTTTAGTAATTATTGAATTGGGTTATAATATTTACATTTGAGGAAATTATAGAACTATGTTAAACGCTTATTATAGTAGCTCCATTAGACATTTTTTAAGTGAATCAACAGAAGAAATTATCGGTAAGATTACCTTATCCAATAAATTTGATACAAATTCGAATTCAATTGAAGCTTGGAAAATTCAAATAGAAATTTTAAGAATTCAATTAAAAGGTCAAAATGGAGAGATATATTTTGAATTTAGCATTCCTAGAATGGGCAAAAGAGTTGATATAATTTTGATAATTGGCGGTGTTGTTTTTGTTGTGGAGTTTAAAGTAGGAGAATCACAATTTTTTAGCCAGGACATAAATCAAGTTTGGGATTACGCCTTGGATTTAAAAAATTTTCATAAACCAAGTCATTCCGCAATAATTATCCCTATTTTAGTTGCTACAGAGGCAGAGGATATTAACTTTCAATTTCTAATCACATCACACAAGGATGGATTATTAATTCCATTGAAATCAAATAAATTTAGTATTGGAAGTATTTTGAACGAGGCTTTAAAAATATACTCATCAGCACCTGATGGTCTTCAAAATGAATTTATTTATGGAAGTTATCATCCTACACCCACAATTATTGAAGCAGCAGTTAATCTTTATAATGAACATTCTGTTGATGAGATAACAAGAAATGATGCAGATGCTAAAAATTTAAGTATTACTACAGATTCTATTGCAGAAAAAATTAATTATTCGAAATCTAATAATAAAAAAGTAATATGTTTTGTAACAGGTGTGCCCGGTGCAGGAAAAACATTAGTAGGGCTTAAAGTTGCCACTACTCATTTAAAAGCTGATGAAGGGAATTCAAGTGTGTTTTTGTCAGGAAATGCTCCATTGGTTTCTATCCTACAAGAAGCATTAACTAGGGATAAAGTAAGGAGGGAAAAGGCATTAGGAAAAAAACTTAAGAAATCAACAGCACTTGAGGGTGTAAAGAGTTTTATTCAAATTATTCATCATTACAGAGATGCCTATTTGGTTGATTCAAAAGCCCCATATGATCATATAGCTATTTTTGATGAAGCACAAAGAGCTTGGAATAAGTCACAAACGGTTGATTTTATGAAAAGAAAAAAAAATCAACCAAATTTTAATTTTTCCGAGCCAGAATTTTTAATTTCCTGTTTAGATAGGCACCCTGATTGGGCATTAATTGTATGTTTGGTTGGAGGAGGTCAAGAAATTAATAAAGGGGAAGCAGGGATTGGTGAATGGCTTGAGGCAATTTACAAGTCATTTCCTCATTGGGAAATCCATATCTCTCCTAATTTGGTTGATAAAGAATATGATGCACAGAAAACAATTGAATTAATCCAATCAAATTCAATAATAAAATTTGATGAAAGTTTACACCTTTCTGTTTCTATGCGGTCTTTCCGTGCAGAAAAAGTATCATTATTTATAAAGCAAATGTTGGATTTAGACTTCATAAATGGTAAATTGACATTTTCTCAAATAAATCAAAAATACCCAATATATATTACTAGGGATATTAATAAGGCAAAAAGTTGGTTGAAGGAGAAGGCAAGGGGAAATGAAAGATATGGAATTGTAGTTTCGTCTCAAGCACAAAGGTTAAAACCACTAGCAATTGATGTAAAAACACCTGTTAAGCCAATTCATTGGTTTTTGAATAGTAGGGATGATGTAAGATCGTCCTATTTTTTAGAGGATGTTGCAACAGAATTTCAAATTCAGGGACTCGAATTAGATTGGGTTTGCGTTACTTGGGATGGTGATTTTAGATATTCAAAAAAAGGTTGGAAAACTTTTTCATTCGTGGGTAACAAATGGCAAAATATAAAAAAAATTGAAAGAAAAAAGTACCTATTAAATGCCTATCGAGTTTTGCTTACAAGAGCTAGACAAGGTATGATAATAGTTGTGCCCTCTGGTAGTAACGAGGATCATACAAGAATTCCGGAATTTTATAATTCCACATTTGAATATTTGAAATCGTTTGGAATAACAGAAATATAAATTATCAATATTAATAAAGTTTAGTTTTTAATTTAAGATCCCACTATGTCATCCCGCTTCGAAATCAGCACTCTCAAGGCCAAATTGCTGAACAACTAATTCAGAATCTGCATATCAATTCTTGTTGCATCAAATTTACTTTGAACATTTGTTCAAAACTGTAGAAGATTGAGTAAAATTGTATTTATTTTTTCGTAAATTGCAAGCTTCACCCACAACCTAATTTATTATTCTTAAAATTATATCAAATGAATAAATACACCGCCCTAGACGTATGCTACCTTCGCCCTTCAAGAACAATCGAAACCATTCTCCTAGAAAAAGGAGACAATAAAAGAATTATATATGTTTATAACTACGATGGTATTCACTTTAGTGTTTTTAACTTTATTACAGATATTCTAGAATTTTTTAATAACGAAATAGAAGCCGATATTTCTTTTGAAACTGATGAGGAACTTAATCACTATTTACAAAACTTAGATTTGGAAACTCTTTATACTGCATCAAATATTCTGATTTAATCAACCATAAAGCCCCAATTGAAAATGTATAACGAAGTATTTCTATACAATGCCAATCCCACAACCTGTCCAAAATGCGGTTCAAGAACGCAAATAATTTTTGATCTCTCACATTCTAAGGATCAAACACAAGTTCACCAATGTCTTAATTGCACTTACGAATTTGTAATGCAATCCGATGCTGAATTTATAACTGAATAATTTAAACCCTATGCCAACCCACTTCAACCTCAACACCCTCAAAGGCCGCATCGCCGAACAACTCATTCAAGACCTATTCATCAACTGCGGATACAACGTATTTAACTACGGACTCGAACGAATTCATCCATCCTTAAGTAAATCTATAACTACAAACAACAAAACCACCGGCAAGGCATTGCGTTTTATGCCCGATTATGTTGTGCAAAGCATGGAGAACGGAGATCTGTTTTATATGGAAGTAAAATTTCGCGCAAACGGAGAATTTTTTTTCGATGAAAAATATGCCGATTATCCTTACAAAAATGCATGGTTTGTAATTGTTTCACCGGAGAAGATTCAGTGTATACATTACAAAAGATTAAAAGCAGGTTACAAAATTTCCCCCGATACCAATTACCATCTCACTGCAGTGCGTTCATTTCATATTAAAAAGGAATTATTAGAGGAGTATACAGCATATGGGCAGTCCCTTTTTCAGGCTTTTCATAAAAAATGCTAAGCCATGCAATTCGCATTTCACGAATTGCGAAAAGAATCTGCAACCCAGGTAAATTTTACTTTTATTTCTAAAACAAGGGCGTTTTTTTCTTATTTTTACCCTCGTTTGTTAAATGAAGGTAAATTTCGCCCTTGTTTAAAAATGGACAAAAAATGAGAATCGATCCGCTAAAACCCTACAATAGGAAATTTTGAAAAAGATTTGAAGGGGATTAATAACTGGTATCAAAACATAAGATTTAAATTTAATAAAAACTCATTTCCCCCCCCATTACAAATTTTTGATATTAACACCCTCTTACGCTATAATCCGCAGGATTTAAACTCCTCTCTCCTTTCTCCTCTCTCCTAAATCCGCAGGATTTAAACTCCTCACTCCTTTCTCCTCTCTCCTAATCCTCAGGATTTCCTATTTTTGCTAAAACAAAACCACCACACATGTATCTGATACCACTCATTATTCTCGTAGTCCTTATCCTCATTGTGATAGGTCTCTACAACTCCCTCATCAACCGCAAAAACCAGGTGGAGAATGCCTTTGGTTCTATTGATGCGATGTTGAAGAAAAGATTTGATCTGATCCCGAATCTGGTGGAGACGGCTAAACAATATATGACCTACGAAAAGGAAATTTTATCCAAGATCGTGGAACTCAGAAATACTATTCAGCAAAGTCCCACCGCACCGGCGCAGGAACGCATTGGAATGGAAAATCAGATGACAGGATTACTTTCCCAACTGCGCATCGCCGTGGAAAATTATCCTGATCTGAAAGCGAATAATAGTTTCATTCAATTACAATCTGCCTGGACCGAAGTGGAGGAACAACTTTCTGCTGCCAGAAGAACCTATAATGCTGCAATTACATCCTACAATAACTCCGTAGAAATGTTCCCAACCAACATTATGGCGCGTATGATGAATTACCAACGCAAAGAAGTGCTTACCATCGAGGAGGCAGAAAGGAAAAATATTTCTGCGAAAGTGCTTTTTAATTGATAATTGACAATTGATAATTGATAATTTTGAGCGCATGAAACTTTTTTGTTCCAAATAAACTTTTTTTAGTGAAATTCGTTATCAATCAGTATACAAAAACTTAAAAACAGGAAGTCAAAGTATCATTGAATCTATTAACCCCATTCTCAATTGTCAATTATCTATTATCAATTACTAAAATAGTTACAGTACTTTTGCGTCTTATAACTAAAAAACAACAACAAACACCATGATAGGAGCTTACATTATTGGTATTTTATTCGCAGTAGCTGGTATGATCATCAGTGGCGTATTAAAACGTAAATTCAAAAAATATTCTGAGATCCCCGTAAGAGGCGGGTTAACAGGAAAAGACATCGCAGAGCGCATGTTGCAGGAAAATGGCATCACCGATGTGCAGGTTATTTCTGTGGAAGGAATGCTTACCGATCACTATAATCCGGTAAACAAAACCGTGAACCTTAGTGAAGGGGTTTATAATTCCAACAGCATTGCCGCCGCAGCCGTTGCCGCACACGAATGCGGACACGCAGTGCAGCATGCTCAGGCATATATCTGGCTTACAATGAGAAGCAAAATGGTTCCAGCCATGATGATTTCCTCTAAATATGTAATGTGGATCATTTTAGCGGGTTTACTTTTAGTAAATTCAATGGGAACTACCTTATTATTAGCCGGTATCATTTTATTCGGTATAACAACACTTTTCAGCTTCATCACCCTTCCGGTGGAAGTTGACGCAAGTCGCCGTGCAATTTCCTGGCTTGAAGGTTCATCCCTCGCCGGCAGCATGGAAATGGGCAAAGCAAAAGATGCCTTAAACTGGGCTGGTTACACCTATGTAGCAGCAGCTTTGGGTTCTTTGGCTACACTTATATATTATATTATGATTTATATGGGAAGAAGGTAATTCTGAGAGACGATGATATTTAAAAGAGCGATTCGCGAAAGTGAGTCGCTTTTTTTTGTTGAGGATTTGGGGTGAGAGTGGCAGTGGGCAGTGGCAGTGGGC
>JAYSYX010000297.1:0-8854 GCA_043727235.1 Bacteroidota bacterium | reverse complement strand
TGTTATGATTTTTTTCATGATGCTAAGTAAGTGAAACAATGAATAAATTCAAATATGAACCGATGAAAAATAAATTATCTAATAGGTCGATTTACAATTTTATATGAATTTTTGTTTTTTAATCTTTTTTATTTTAGTCCTGCTTTTTTTTATTTTTCTCATTTAATTACGATAAATTTCAATTTAGCCAAAATAAAGTTTTCATTATTATAAAAGCTACAATAATACAGACCCTGACTTAGCTTGGAAATATCTATCGTAGATGAATTAATATTTGCTTCAATTGAATTCATCAAACAAACCCTGCCTGAAGGATCCGTTATCATAAAATTTAGATTATTACTGTAGTTATCACTCAGATTAAATGTGATATATGCAGATGCAGGATTTGGGTAAACCTGAATTTCAATCATATTGGAGATTTCTGTATCAATACCATTCGGAACGATTAATGTGTTGATTGTTGTATTTGTAATTATAGGAGAATTATAATCGAAATAAATGGCCCCTGTATTTTTAATTACATCACCAATTACAACATCATCTTTAATTTTTATTCTGAATTTTAAATAACCCATGCTGCCAATAAAATCCGTGGCACTATCCGGTAGAAAAATAGAATCAAAATTCCATCGCAAAATTCCCAATTCATTTAAATACATAGTGTAATCGTGACTTGAGGAAAGCATTTCAACTGAGGTCATTTCAAGATGTTTACTCAATGTATCATAAATATTAATGAATTGTGCTTCAGCTGTTCCAGTATTTTGAAATTCGATGGTATACGTTAAATATTCCGTTGAAAAATCAATATTCCCGTTAACACCATCACCAACAGGTGCCACAGTTTTATGATTAGGATCGAATGAAGAAACAATTTCTGTTTCCCATGTATCAGCATTATTTACGATATTAATATCAAAACCGCCATCAGTAGTATATCCTGTTGTTTGAACAAACTCGCCCAAGGTTGCGGAAACATCTACAATATAATTTCCTTTAAAAATTTGAGGTTCATATGGATCGAGACCCGAATAATCCCAGGTAATTGTGGTATCCAAAAATGTTGAATAAGCAGGAATAGCATCTGAAAAATTTAATACAGAAGGAAATTGCAACGTTGCTGTACCCATTTCTCCATATTGATTTCCTAAATTATAAATTGTTAAGGTATTGTATGATTCAAATCCCGGAACAATCGGACTTTGATACAATTGCACCGCTACGTCATGAACCGGTGATGTATAATCAAATAAAAAATCGTAACCGGGAAATATCTCACCTGTCATTGACGTATCCACAGAGAAATTGATGCTTGATGACGGTTCTATAATATCCCAGTAATTAATTGAATCAACAGTAATAATAAAATCTTCATCATTTCCAATTAGTAAATTATATTTTCCCTCCTCATTTGTAAACGCATAATAGTTCAGAGGCGCTGTACTAATTAATTTATCCGGAAAAGAAACTTCACCTGTATCAAAGGTTCCATTTCCATTGGCATCGTTATATAGTTGACCAGTCACATTTAAATGAAAATAATTACCAAGTGTATCGGTAAGTAAAACAAAAACACCACCTATACCATAATTTCTGTGAAATCCGGTAAAACCTATCAGATTATCTCCTATCATGGTAATATCTTCAATTCCACCATCCCAAACATCGCCAACTTCCTCGTTATAAAAAATAATAATCGGGTGGCTGGTAAATAACAGTTCGCCATCCGGCGAATACAATTGTATCCTGTGAAATACAGTATCACGGAAATAATCATAATATTTAACAAGTCCAAGCAAATTATTACTTGGAAGTTCAATTAAATCTTTATACTGAGGAGCATCGCCGGCAGTTGTGAAAAATAAATCATGTTTTTTAGTCCATAATGTATCTCCTTCAAAGTTTATCTTTATTAAATAATCATCTACCGAAATGCCATCCATTCCATCAACTACTCCAAATCCAATAAAACCATCATCTGTTGATAAGACACCGGTCGTAATTATTTGTGAAATAGTTTGAAGATTTTCGGAGTATGTTGCACCAGTTTCTATTTTCTCAATAAATAAAGAATCAAAATAATCAGCTCCATCAAAAATTCCAACAGACTGAAATACAAAATCATATCCATCGGAATAACCTAATTGATAATCACCTATAAGATAATTACCTTCTCCCCAATCAAATAAATTGGAATAAACAACACTGCCGTCAAGATTTATTTCAGTTAAAGTATAATAGTAAAGAGGATAGCCACCCCCTAAACTTTTGGACTGTCTTGAAACCAGGTGAAAAGATGTTCCCGTAAAAACAGATTTTGCAAAATTTATTTTCAAATCATCAAAGGTGCCGGCAGCATAACCTAAGTCCGTCAATTCGTACTGAATAAATGAAATTACAGCACCGTCTTCTCCTAAATGGACATATTCATTATCAAATAAACAATAATATCCATCGCCCGGAATTGGAAAAATATTAAAACAATATTTAGATTCGGTTGCTAACATAAGTGTTACACTCCATATCTCCTCGCCGTCAGTAGTCATTTTTTTAACCACAACTTTTTCATGGACATAGTCGTTATAACCAAAAATAACATTGCCATCATTAGATTTTATTATTGCATTCCGTTCAAACCATCCCGACATATCAGCTACATCAAAAGGAAAATATCCAGTTTGCGAAAATACAAGAGCAGGAAGAAATAATAATAGGAAGACGAGGTTGGTGATTCGCTGTTTCATGTTGTGATTTTTTTTAATAATTTTGTTTAATTCTTAATAAATCTTGCTATAAATTCTTCCCCATTTATTTCCATCTTAATAAAATACATTCCATCAGAAAATTGTGAAATATCAATTTCAATTGCCGATGAATATATTGTTTCCCTTGCAAGTATTTTTCCCAAAATATCGGTTATCATAACTGTTGAAGAATTAATAATTGATCGATTTAGATTAATAGTTAATTTATCTGTTGCAGGATTTGGATAAATAGTAAATGCATCTTCATCATTCAATAATTCTCCTTTCTTACAAGGCACAGTTACAGTAATGAGATTTGAATTCTTAAAACATCCCGTTGCAGTTTTTGTAACTCTGCATTTATAATTTCCTGCTAATGTTGCTGTGTAATTTAATGATGTTGCACCTGCAATTAATGATGCACCTTTATACCATTGATAATTCAATCCTCCACCTGCATTTGCGGTTAATACTACTGAACCTCCCGCACAGAAAGTTGTTGCACCACCCGCCGTAATTGCTGCAGTTGGATTTTTATTTACATTGACGAATATTCCTGTTGATGTAGCTATGCCACAAGGACTGGTTGTTTCACAAGTATAAGTTGCTTTTGTTGTAACTAAATATGTTGATGATGTTGCACCGGGAATGTTTATTCCGTTCTTTTTCCATTGCAGAGTTGCACCGGAATAAGTTGCAGTTAATAATACATTTCCACCTTGGCAGAATGTAATTGGTCCTCCTGCGGAGATGGAAATTGTTTCGGTTATGGCATCGTCGATTAGGCCGTTGCAATTGTCGTCGAGGGAGTTGCAGAGTTCGGGGGCGGGGGTGCAATCTCCCATTAATTTTATTACCCAATAATCATAATTACCCAATGACGCTTCCGTTTTATCGCCTGAAATACCGGAATATGAATATCCCCCGAGAATATAACCTCCATCGGTGGTTTGTCGGAGGGAAATCAGGTCATCATAAGCACTGCCCCCAATCGTATTCTGCCATTCAATGACCCCGCTGCTGTTGAGCTTTAATACCCAATAATCTGACACTCCCAATGAGGCTTCCGTTTTATCGCCTGAAATACCGGAATATGACCAGCCACCGAGAAAATAACCTCCATCGGTGGTTTGTTGGAGGGAATACAGGTAATCACCATCATTGCCCCCAATCGTATTCTGCCATTCGATGGCCCCGCTGCTGTTGAGCTTTACAACCCAATAATCATTATAACCTAATGACACTTCTGTTTTATCGGCTGAAATACCAGACCATGATTGTCCACCGAGAATATAGCCTCCATCGATGGTTTGTTTGAGGGAATACAGAGCATCATCTGAACTCCCCCCAATCGTATTCTGCCATTCGATGGCACCGCTGCTGTTGAGTTTTACTACCCAATAATCTGAAACTCCCAATGACGTTTCCGTTTTATCGCCCGAAATACCGGAATATGAATATCCTCCGAGAATATAACCTCCATCGGTGGTTTGTTGGAGGGAATATAACTGATCCCAACTACTCCCCCCAATAGTATTCTGCCATTCGATGGCACCGCTGCTTTCCAGCTTTACTACCCAATAATCAGTACCTCCCAATAATGCTTCCGTTTTATCCCCTGAAATACCTGACCATGAATATCCCCCGATAATATAACCGCCATCGGTGGTTTGTTGGAGGGAATATAGATAATCATGAGAACTCCCACCAATTATATTCTGCCATTCGATGGCCCCACTGCTTTCCAGCTTTACCACCCAATAATCATAACTTCCCAATGAGGCTTCCGTTTTATCGCCTGAAATACCGGAAGATGAAGATCCCCCGAGAATATAGCCTCCATCGGTAGTTTGTTGGAGGGAAGTCAGATAATCAACTGAACTCACACCAATCGTGTTCTGCCATTCGATGGCGCCGCTGCTGTTGAACTTTACCACCCAATAATCATCGCCACCCAATGACGCTTCCGTTTTATCGCCGGAAATACCGGAAGATGAATATCCCCCGAGAATATAGCCGCCATCGGTGGTTTGTTGAAGGGATTGAAGAATGTCACCTGAACTCCCCCCAATCGTATTCTGCCACTCAATCTCCGGTGCCTGACAAAATCCATTAATACCAATAATTACAATAATAAAAGTGAAGACCGTTCTCATAAACCAGGAGTAATTTGATTATAAAAATAACATAAACTTAGAACTGTTTATAAAAACCTGACAATCAATTAATTACATGATAAAAATCGCAAAAAACCATCTCCTTTTTCCTCCCTCCTCCCTCCTGTCAACAACTCCCCTTCTCCCTTTCATCCAAATTTATCAATTTTACCCCGTGCAGAGCATTTCAGAAAAAAGGAAAGGAATACGCGGAATGAGAAAATTCATTTTAATGCGAAGCATTCTCCTCTTTCCTCTCTCCTTCCTCCTCGACCTCTCTTTTGCTCAAAATGCATCTTTATTAGGCAAGATCATTGACTCTGAAACAAAAGAACCACTTTATGCAGTTACGGTTATTTTTACAGGAACCTCCTTTGGGGCAAATTCTGATTTTGACGGGAGTTTTGAAATAAAAGATATTCCGCCCGGTGAATACAATGTGCAGTTCACGTATATCGGTTATGAAAAGAATTTATTTACTGCAATAAAATTTGCTGCAGGAGAAAATAAAAAAATGGATGTGGCTCTTAATCCAACAACCTTAACTTTTGATGAAGCTGTTGTAATTCACGGCGACAAACCACTGGTTGATGTTGAGGAAGCAAAAACAGGTTCTACCTTGACCGCTAAGGAAATTGAATTACAACCTGTGCGACAAATTCAGAGTGTGGTGAATATGCAAACGGGTGTGGTGCAAAGTGCAGATGGTGTACATATTCGCGGAGGAAGAAGTTATGAAACGGGATTTTATATCGACGATGTTTCTGCACGCGATCCGTTGAGCGGAACCGGTTTCGGAATTGATATCGGAACAAATTCCATTTCGAAAATTGATGTCACCACAGGTGGCGCCGGTGTTGAATTCGGAAATGCAACGGCGGGAATTGTAAATACCACAACAAAATCAGGTGAAGAAGAATTTGAATTTAATGCAGGATATAAACGTGATAATTTCGGATTTAATAAAGAGTCGACAGCAAACTGGAATCAACAGGTAATGGAAATGGGAATGGGTGGTCCGCTCGCGTTTAAAAAGAAACTTACCTTTTATACAACATTAAAAACAAATTTCAGCGATACACATATTCAAAATCCTGCTGATAAAGTTATTTCCTCTTTATATCCCGATTCTAACTGGTCGCCATATCAGGATAACAGATGGGCAGGTATGCTGAAATTAGATTATAAATTAGATCCAAAAAGAAGATTGAGTTTTACTTATTTAAAAAGTATTACAATTAATCAGGATTATAATATGTTGCGTGTAACTGGAAACGATGTGACATTTAATCCCGGTTATCAGTTTTTATTTGCATTAACTCCCGATAATGCAAATACCTATACTCATGATACCAATCTGGAAACAATTAAATGGAGTCATACCACAAGTAATACTTTTAGTTATACCGTAACAGCTTCGCGTTTATTTGTAAAATTAAGAGCGGATGCAAACGGAAATCCATGGAGACCTGATGTGGTAAATACAGAATTTGATCCGGAAAGTATTGTAACTTATCCGGCAACTGTTTTTAATCCGGATGATTCTATTGTATTCGTAAATCCCGGGCCGGGATTATATAATAATGGTGGAATTGCAACATTGTGGCACGACCATTATGTATTGGAATACACCTTGCGTGCAAGTGGAAATATTTATTCGAAGGACACCCGCAATAAATTATTTTTCGGAACAGAATTAAAACCACAGGAATATCAATGGGTTGACATAACAAGCCCCTGGATAGGAGCGCCCATTCAACTTGCCGATGGTTCTTTTTCGCAATCGTATCGTTTAGGTGATATCAGTGATGTATGGAAAGTAAATCCATTAATGGGTGCATTTTTTATCAGCGATAAATTAAAATATTTAGGTTTAATTGCAGAGGCGGGTATGCGTTTGGAATATTGGTTGCCAGGAAAATTTTTAGATGATGCCGTTGCAAATCCCGATGCAACTATTGCACAGGAATTTCGCGATTCCTATTACAACAATAGTTATAATATTGGAGAACGCAGATTTAAAATGCGATTGCTTCCTAAATTCTCCGCATCATTTCCTATAAAAGAAAATCAGGTGATGTTTTTTAATTACGGACATAGCACAGTTATGCCGCATCCAAGTTATATATATACGGGAATGGATCCCTATTATGCCGACAGATCAACATTGGGATTTATCGGAAATCCCGATTTAAATCCCGAGGTGGATATTTCTTATGAACTCGGATTAAAATCTGCAATAACTTCCAACGATGCATTAAATATTACGGCATTCTGGAAAGATAAATATGATTTTATCACTTCATCCTCTATATTAATTGAAGATGTTACCGGTAAAGAAGTTTCGCGCACAATTAGAATAAACGGCGATTACGCAAGAGTGCGCGGAGTGGAAGTATCTTATTTAAAAAGAATTCAAAAATGGTTCAGCGGAAGTATTTCTTTATCATACAGTATTGCAACAGGTCAAAGTTCCTCCGCATCAGAAACCTTAGGGGAAATTTTAGCCACAGGTAATTCAGAAACTTCGGTAGAAACTCCACTTGCATGGGATAGTCCGATTGATGCAAAAACCTATTTAATATTTATTCAAAATAACAAAACAGGTTTATTCGGAAGATCATGGTTAAATAAAATGACCTTTTATACGGAGGCAATTTATCGCTCCGGAAAAAGATATACTCCATATGAATTAACGGGATATGAAAGTGCATCCGGCAGACCTATTTATGAAATTATTTCCGATCCCGATAAACGATATTCCGAATTAGGAGTAAGCAGTTTCTGGATGAATTTAACTTTCAAAAAATGGTGGGAAATAAAAGGTTCCGAACTTGCATTTACTTTTGAAGCAACTAATTTATTAAACAACAAAAACACCGCCATCGTAAATCCCGTAACCGGTCGCGCTTACGAATATGGAGACCCTGTTCCAAGTGAATGGCGTGATCCTTCTTTCATCGATCCCCGCGACCCACGCAGTTTCGGAACTCCTCCTGATAATCCGGCCAGATATTATGAGCAAAGGCATTTTATTTTGGGGTTATCGTGGAAATTTTAGGAAAGATGTACCGATGCTTGCCCATCTTGCGACGGGAACAGCCAAAAGGATGTACTGATGGAACAGCTGAATGTACCAATGCCTGTCCGGCTTTTGACGGATACCGATGAACAGCCAAAATGATGTACCGATGCACCATTTAACAGCCGGCCTATGCAAATGCCCTCGACCTAACAGTTTTTTTTTACATGTGAGGCCTGTCTTAAGTCTTATTTTCAAGGTCAAAAAAATTATTATCTTTAATACCAATTATGAGTCTCATTAATGATAAGGAAAAGGCAATGAAGTTACTTTCTGATACTTCTGATGAATTGAAGATCAAAAACGTATTGGAAATACTGAATGATTCCTCTGATTGGTGGGATTCACTTCCACAACCGATTATAGATGAGGTTAACGAATCCCAAAAAGAACTTAAGGCGGGAAAAGGGATATCACATAAGAAAGCTCTAAATCAGATCAAAAAGTTGCAGCAAAAATAATCTGGTCTCCTACCGCTATAAAATCTTACATTAAAATCCAAGAATATATCATTCGAAATTGGGGAGTAAAGGGAGGTGAAGATTTTGATTTCAAAGTATTATCCAAACTAGATCAATTAGTACTATTTCCAAAATCTGCACCAACTTCTAAAAGAAATCGAGGTATTAGAAAAGCAGTAATTACAAAACAAACTTCTATTTTATATAAATGGAGAACACAAAAAAATGAGATTGAATTACTTGTATTTTGGGACAATAGAAGTTTGGGTAATAAATAAGTGAAAATAATTGATGATTGCACCCGCTCATCAGCCTTCATCCAACTCCTAATTGATAATGTATCCTGAAAGGTTCGGAATCTCGCTATTCAGGGCGTAATATTTGATAGAGAATAAGAAGATAGTTTTT
>JAYSYX010000296.1:0-3419 GCA_043727235.1 Bacteroidota bacterium | reverse complement strand
TGGGGTGCTCTCCAGCAGAGCCCACGTCCTCTTTGGATTTACATTCCGCTAAGTTAAAAATAAATTACCTGTAATATTTGGATTACAACATAGAAGGCAGAATCGTAATAATTCATGTACTCAGGAGCAAAATAAATTTGAATTCCATAATCAATTGATTTTTTAGTTTTGTAGTTATAAGCACTCCATTGACTTTTATAAGTTATTCGCATATCAAGACCTATTTCTTGCGAAAATTTATTCACAGCTATAGAACAGGGACCGGGATTAAATCCTGTATTATCCTTAGGTTCGTCAGATAAGCCATAGATATTATGTCCAATATATTCATGTTCAAAAACTCTTGCCAAATTAAAAGTTCTTGGGTCATCTATACATCTGGTGGTATAAAAAGGTGATGTTTCTGTTGAGCCGTATTGAGCATCCTCCCACATCCCATTGTCAAAATCTGCAAGATCGATATAGCTAGTTTTTATTGGCGAAATATTCAATCCACCAACTATCGGACCGCTAACGTCTTTACCGCTCACATTAGCGCTTACACCAAGATTATATCCAAAAACCAATGCATTTTCTGACACGCAGCCTACTTGTAATTCTTGCTCAAGTGCTCCTTTCGCTGTCATTGATATATTTTGATCTGGGTCACATTCGTCTACTTGGTATAACATTTTAGTATCTGAATTATAACCAACTACGATACCATATTCAGAATTAAACATTTCTTGCAATTCCTGCGGAATTATGTTCGTTTCATTTCCTTCTTCATCATACATTGTTGTTGGTATCTCATCACCTCTGATATCATTCTTGACTATTGGGTTATTATCCATACTACAATAGGGTGATTGGTTTGGATTCGCTCCCGCTTTTGGATCAACACTCCACCATCGACCGATCCTTGAATCATTTTCTCGAAAATAAGTGCTTATAGAGTTATTGTTACTATATATTTCGTTATCGACAAGACTTCCTTGGTAACCAAAAGTATTATTATTTACCCCCCATTCCCTTCCTACCAACGTCATCCCGAAGGGACTGTAATCCAACTCCCTCGAAACCCAAAAGGTGTGTGTGTTTCCCATGGGTATAAATTTGAGGAAAATTTACATTATTTGCAAATTTCGTTTTCCGCCTTTCCAAGCTTCATTTGTTCGTAAATTTTATCAATTCCATTATCAATATAAAGTTGCGCATAATTTACGTATCGGTAAAATTCTTTACTGTTTGGTGAGTGCCCCGAAATTTTACGGACAAGCAGTTCAGGCATTCCCAGCGTAAGTAGAGTTGTTATGGCAGTCTTACGCATTGTATGGGTTGTTACCAGATCGCAAAACCGGTATGTTTTACCTTCTTTAAAAATATTTTTTACTATACCGGCACGTTCGCGTTGTTTACCTACTTCATAAGTCCATCCTGCTTTTTCACACAGTTCTTTAAGGTTAAAATTTAAGCGGCCATTACTTAATAATGGCAAAAGGTGTTTTTGCCCTTTGTATTTTGCAAGTATTTCAACTACGTAATCGGGTAATTTAACCCTGGTATCTGTTTTGGTTTTTATGGAGCGCACGGTCAGATAAAAACCGCAGTTCGTTTTTTGTATATTATTTTTACATAGGTGCATAATGTCTATGAAACGCAAACCGGTGGTGCATCCAAAAACAAAAATGTCTTTGGTTCTTTTTAGATACGCCGGCAATATGTTTTCAAATTCAACATTATAAATAAGAAATTGTAACTGTTGTTTACTTAATGCAATTACAGGAATATTCTCATTTCGAATATAAAAAATGTCAAAAACATTTACTGAAATAATTTCAAGATCATTATTAAAATGGGACACGGGACACAGGACACGGGCCACGGGAAAACAAACGGTGGGATTTTGCAAAATTTCGTAAGAAATATAAACTCCTTACTCCTTTTTTAGTATCGGGTATCAAGTATCAGGAAAACAAACAGTGGGATCTAATAAAATTTCGCAAGAAATTTAAACTCCTTACTCCTCACTCCTTTCTCCTTTTTCAGGGCGAAATGTTCAAGCGTGAGTGTGGAAATTCGCGCCCCATTTTTTTGGAGTCGTTTTCCGGATTCACTTTCTTTGAGAAAGCGACCGAAAAGAAGAAAAAAATCATAGTTTTTCATTTTTTAAAATTTAAAGTGAAATGAATACCTATGTGCAATCGAACCGAATGCCTGTAAAGCGGAAAAAGGCAACGCATCCCAGGTTGCGTTGCCTTTATGTTGTTTTTTTTAACAAGATTTAACTTGATGCGGGATTTAATTTAGGATGTAATAACATCCAATATTTTGTTTAAGGATGATGGAGCATAGCATGTCCATTTAGTATTTTTTTTAAAATTCTTACAACATTTGGGCATATTCTCCGCAATAAATACGGCGATTAATTTGGTAATGCGGCGATAAGCAGATTGAGAAGTGAGTCCCTTAATGAGTTTGATTCCGGAAAAAAGTTTTTCCTCCGAGAAGTGAGGCCCTCACTGAAAAAGTGAGAGCCTCACTACCTTTGTCGAGGAGTGAGACCCTCACTACGTTTTTGCAAGATCTTCGGGTGTATCGATACCAATCGTATCAATATCCGTTTCCACAATTTTTATTGCAAGATCATTTTCCAACCAACGCAATTGTTCGAGCGATTCGGATTTTTCGAGGGCGCTGGGGGGTATGATGTTTATCTTTCTGAGGATGTCACTTCGGTAGGCGTAAATGCCGAGATGTTTAAAATAGGATGTTGTATTTATCCAATTTTCTTTTTCTTCGTTTCTATTATAAGGTATAGGATTTCTGGAAAAATATAATGCATTTCCTGAAACAGAAAAAACAACTTTTACAATATTGGGATTAAAAATATCATCACTGTTTTTTAATTTAATTGCCAATGTTGCAATTTGTGTGTTTTCATCGCTGAATGCTGTTATTAATTTTTCCAATTGTTCCGGTTGAATAAAAGGTTCATCTCCCTGAATATTTACAACCACATCGTAATTCTCCTTTAATTTTCGCACCACTTCTCCGCAACGGTCGGTACCGGATTGATGTTCCATTGAAGTCATCATAACATCCCCCCCAAAACCTTTTACATTTTCTTCAATTCTTACATCATCTGTCGCGACAATTATTTTTGAAAAGGATTTTACTTTTAGCGCTTGTTCATACACGCGTTGTATCATACTTTTTCCCCCAATATCCACCAAAGGTTTTCCGGGAAAACGGGTGGAGTTGTATCGTGACGGGATGATGCCTATGATGTTCATATGGGTTTTATGTTTTTGATATTCGTAATCGTAACATTCATTATTTATAAACTTAAAATAGTATTTAATCTAAACTATTGTCATTGAAAATTGGATATGCTCAGTTTAAAATTGATTAAATTGTAGAGACGCAATGCATTGCGT
>JAYSYX010000295.1:0-26086 GCA_043727235.1 Bacteroidota bacterium | reverse complement strand
AAAATACAAATACTGTTTGCACTTGATACTTGTGTTTGCAGCATGTTAATGATCTCTGCAATATTTCCGAAATATAAAATCTGGTCTATCGCAATGTCCTTATTATCAAACCCGATTATATCGCTGAAGATCCTACAGGTTGAAAATGCCCTTAGAGCAGGACTGCTTATCATCCTATCAGGAACAATTCCCTTTTCCTTAAAAAGCCCTGCCATTATTTTTGCGTCTCTTAATCCTCTTTCGGCAAGAGGCCTTTCGATGTCATGTAATTCTGCATCCTCCCAATCTGACTTTGCATGCCTGATAATATAAAGTGTTTTCATTGTACAATTTCTTTTTTAAAAAATACGAACCCATTTTTTTGCTCCAACAAAATTAATTGAGGTTGATCAATATAATTTTCAGCCTTTCTCACATTGGTTACAAAATAAACAGGTTTATCCGTATTTCCTGTTAACAACCATTCGCTGAAATATTTTCGAACAGCCATGGGATCTTCTTTTACATCGGGATGAAACTCCTTCATCCAATTTAAAAATAAAGGATTATTAATATCCTCAGGTTTTCGGGCACCATAAAATAAATGGGAATAACTTTTATATCCAAGTACATCCTGATAACAATCCTCAGTACTGTTCTTCACAAAAAAATCAATCATAGCACCCTGAGAATATCTTTCGATCTTCGGGGCGATATTATTTAACGCTAAATTGATTGTGATCATTGAGGAAATAAATAAAATAACAATTGCCTTAAAGGCTTTATATTTAAGGATGTAAAATAAAGATACATGAATTCCAAATAATAATATTACAGCAATAAAGGATTCCCAACCCGACCAGTTTCCATTTGCGTTTAATGCCTGCAGTGTAAAATCGTCTTTAATGTAGGGACTTATAAGGTCAGGATTTTGCAATACAAATGGTATTGCGGCAATTAAAATAATTATTACAATTCCTATAAACAATAATAAACCACTCTCCCATTTTTTCCAATGTTCCTTTATCTCAGAAAGAGTGAGCGCTGCAAGGAATGTAAGCGGGAAATATGCCATAGAAGAATAGTGTGCAATTTTGGTTTGCACAACGGAAAATAATATCATTACCACCCAAAAAAGAATGAGCATCCACTGTCTGAATTTGATGACCTGGGTATCCTCACTTTGTTTATTAAATAATGCTCTGATAGCAAAAATGGAAGCGGGGAAACAGAAGAAGAGTATCACTACAAAATGATATCCGAAAAATCCCCCGTGACTTGCATCTTCTGTAGTAGCTAGACGAAATTGGTAGCGAATAAATTCCGTAATGAACCAAGTACCGTTTTGAGCAATTTCAATTCCTATCCAGGGAAAAATAGTTAAGGCAATAAAAAACAAATAATATACAATATGTAAAACAGGAGGAAATGATCGGAAACGATTTATTAAATAGTAAACCCCAACTGTTAATCCAAGAATTATTATCGCAACAGGACCTTTCGTCAATATAGCCAATCCTATCATGAAAGCAGATAAGATTAAATATTTAATTCGAAAATGTTGTTGCAAATAACTTATGAAATAATAAATACTTAAAAAAATAAATAAATTGAACCAGGGGTCGATGATACCGGACTTAAAATAAAATTGCGGCAAAATACTGCCTGCATAACACAGCACCCAGAGCCATCCGAACTTTGTATCCTTAAGTTTAGTTCCGATTTTAAATAAAATCAACAAAGTCAGTATACCGCATAGTGCATTTGGAAATCGTGCAGCATATTCATTAATACCGAATACTTTCATGCTCAGCGCCTGCATCCAGAAAAATAATGGTGGTTTTTCCCAAAATTCCTGAAAATCGATCTGAGTCTGAGTATAATTACCGGTGAGCACCATTTCCCTTGATGCCTCTGCAAAATTGATCTCGTCCCAATCAAAAAGATGTGAATTTCCGAGAAACGGAAAAAACAATACGCTGCCAAGCAGTATGATATAGAAGTAATTTTTATACCGGACCATTACAAATTGGTGGAAAATTACTAAACTTAATCGGGAGACAAAACGTATCTTTACACATATGTCAAAGAAAAAAAAGAAGCCCGGTACCCAATTGGTAAAGGCCGGTTATAATCTTGAAAACGAAATTTACAATTTTCTCGCCAATAAAGCAGAACGGGGATTTTCATTGAAGAATATCTTTAAATGGGTATCTAAAACAGGCGATCTCGACGGCGTTTTTGATGCAATACAAAATTTAGTAAACAGCGGTCGTATAGAAGAATATGAAGCGGACACCTTTCGTATAAAACAAAAACCCAACACGATCAATACAATGGTTGGTATTGTAGATATGACTCAAAGTGGAAATGCATATGTTGTAATTGATGGTCATTTATACGATGTGTTTGTTCCTTCCAGAAAAACAAATCGCGCATTTAACGGCGATACAGTTCGGGTGAGAATAACTGCTATGGGGAAAAATAAAAAACCGGAGGGAGAGATCGTAGAGATCATAAAACGCGAAAAGGAATTATTTGTCGGCAAGGTCGAAATTTCTGAAACTTATGCATTTGCGGTAACCGATGATAGATTTAATAATTATGATTTTTATTTATCCAACGAGGAAATAAAAAAGAAAAAAGTAGTGAATGGCGACCGGGTAATTGTTCGCGTAAAGGATTGGCCGCCGTCCATGAAAAATCCGATCGGTGAAATTGTAAGTAAATTATCTGCCGCAGGAGACCACGCTAGTGATATGGAGGCGATAATGGTGGAAACTGGAATTCATTATCAATTTCCGCAGGAAGTGGAACAACAAGCTGCTGAATTGCCCATTGAAATTTCTAAAGCGGAAATTGCCAGCAGAAAAGATGTTCGAAAAGTATTTACCATCACCATAGATCCCTATGATGCAAAAGATTTTGATGATGCTATCTCCTATCAGAAATTAGGAAATGGTAATATTGAAATAGGAGTACATATTGCAGATGTTTCGCATTATGTTATTCCTGAATCCGCAATTGACAAAGAAGCATATATCCGCGGAACATCAGTGTATCTTGTGGACAGAGTAATTCCGATGTTACCGGAAAAATTATCCAATAATGTTTGTTCCCTGCGTCCGCATGAAGATAAACTGACCTTTAGTGCAATATTTGAAATGGACGAAAATGCGAAGATCATAAGCGAATGGTTTGGCAAAACAATTATGTACAGCGATCGCCGTTTTACTTATGAAGAAGCACAAGAGATCATCGAAAATAAAACGGGAGAGTTTGCTGATGAAATACTTGCAATTAATAAAATATCAACAATTCTACGCGAAAAAAGATTTAGCAGCGGCGCTATTTCCTTTGAAACAAAAGAAGTGAAATTCATATTGGATGAAAATTTTGTTCCCACCGGTTTATATGTGAAAGAAAGAAAAGAAGCACACATGTTAATTGAAGATCTGATGTTGCTTGCAAATAAAAGAGTTGCTTTTCATTTGGCAAAAAATTTCACAAAGGTTCCATTTGTATATCGTGTTCACGATACTCCTGATATGAAAAAGTTAGAGGAGTTTTCATTAAATGCACGCCGTTTCGGTTATAAATTAAAGCTGGATTCTCCGAAAAATGTTTCTGCAGAATTAAATAGATTAATGGTGGAAATTAAAGGTACTCCAGAACAAAATATATTGGAAAGTCTAGCAATAAGATGTATGGCAAAAGCAGTATATACCACTAAAAATATCGGACATTACGGATTGGCCTTCGAACATTATACACACTTTACATCACCGATCAGGAGATATCCGGATTTGATGGTTCATCGTGTATTGGAAAATGTTTTGAATAAAGAAAAATTATTGTATCCAAATGCGGAAGGTTTAGAAGATAAATGTCGACATTCCTCGGCCACCGAACGCAAAGCAATGGAAGCGGAGCGTGAAAGTGTGAAGTATAAACAAGTAGAATACATGACCAAACATGTAGGCGAAAGTTTTGACGGAGTTATTACCGGGGTTACCTCTTTTGGAATTTTTGTGGAAATTGTTGAAAATAAATGTGAAGGATTGGTGCATGTAGATAATATTCGCGATGAATTAATGTTTGATGAAGCACGTCGCAGATTAGTGAGTTTAACAAATTCAGGCAACTATGAATTGGGAAATACCATCCGCATCAAAGTTCAAAAAGCAGATCTCGCATTGAGGAAATTGGACTTTATAATTGATTAAAACGGAGAAAAAATAAAGTCTACCACTTCCAAACATATTTCCAGACATGGTTGGTGTTTTTCACCAACCATACCTCGGAGGAAAATACTGAAGTGATAATAGATCTGCTGAAGAATAAGTAATAGAATAATAATATTTACCTATTCCCAACATACTTCCAATCTTTCGGCATGTCGCATGATATTTTTACTTTTTTCCTTGCTGCCGGATGTTCAAATTCGATGGAATGCGCGTGTAAACAAATTGCATCCGGTAAATATTTTGACTTAGAACCATATTTTTCATCTCCAACGATTGGGCATCCGATAAATGCGAGTTGCGCCCTAATTTGATGATATTTTCCGGTTAAAGGATGTATTTCGAGTAAATAAGCATCGTTCATCATTCCCTTATATTTATAGATCAATTCACATTTAACTGCACTCTTTCTGCTGTTCTTATAAATGATCGCCTTTTTATTTTTAACATCCTTAAATAAATAATGAACAAAGGTACCCTCCTCCTTGTCCGGTTTTACATCTACCAATGCAAAATAAATTTTTTCCACCTTGCCCTCTTCAAATTGATTATTCAGATCACGCAATGCGGATACTTTTTTTGCTAATATCATAACTCCGCTCACAGGCCTGTCGATGCGATGAACTATTCCCAATATTGTATTTTGAGATAATTTCAGTGTATTGAAATAATCAGCAACCATGTCCTGTACACTCGGATTTTTAAATTTATCTCTTTCTGCCATCAACCCCGATGGTTTGTTAATTACAAGTATAACCTTATCTTCAAATAATATTTCCAACGATTCCATCATGCAAAGTAAACTTTAAAATTCAAAATATGACAACTATAGAAATTTATTTATGGCTCAACGCCATTTTATATTCGGCATTCTCTTTGTGGTGCCTCTGGAAGCCAACAACCACGGCCACTTTCACGGGTCTTGGACTTTTGAATACCTCCGGAAGATCGGAATATTTTGCTATCTATGTTGGCCTTCAAGGTGCTTGGGCAGCTATGTTTATAGTATGCGCATTGAATGCAGACTTACAACATGCAGGAATCTTTTATGCTGTTTTTATTTATGCAGGTTTGGTTTTGGGGAGATGGATATCCATTTTTCAAAAGGGAATTTCTTCCAATAAAACCTACATTCTTGCCATACTTGAAATTGTACTTGGCGCATGGGCTGCAATACTCTTATAGCATTAAGGCAATCAACATCCCTGTAGTGAAAAAAATATTTGATGAGTATATTTCATTAAATACGGCACTTTAACTATGTTTTTTATTGCACTTTAATAAATTTTTAAAAAAATATTTGGATATTTCAAAAATGCATACATACCTTTGCACTTCGTTCTTATGAATTTACTTATCAAGAAAGGTTGAGGGACTGACCCTACGACACCTTGGCAACCCACAAAAGATTTTCTCTCTTTTGTGAAGGTGCTAATTTCAGACAGATAAGTTGGAGAGAGTTACAAAAATATTTGAAGCTCGCCAATTTTTCGGCGGGCTTTATTTTTTTCCGCCACACCCAAAGTATTATTCCATAGCGGATATTATCCGACTATGCGATAAATATTTACAGGTATGAAATTGTCCTGATAAGTGTTTTCTAAGAAGAAATATTTTCTAATTAAAAAAACACTTAACAATGAAACAAGAAACAGCGATCATTCACGCAATTCCGGTTGATGAATTAACAGGAGCCATCTCAGTACCTATTTATCAGACTGCAACCTATGTTCAGGAAGCCCCTGGAATTCACAAGGGTTTTGATTATGCACGAAGCAATAATCCAACGCGAAAAGTATTGGAGGACCTTATAGCTAAAATGGAAGGCGGTGATGCCGGTTTTGCTTTTGCAAGCGGATTGGCTGCCGTTGATGCAGTATTAAAATTACTTAAATCCGGAGATGAAATAATTGCCGTAGATGATATTTACGGAGGTTCATTCCGGATTTTCACACATATATATCAAAAATTTGGTATTAAAGTACATTATGCAGATACAAGCAATGCACTTAATATTTTAGAGTATCTCAACGATAAAACAAAATTAATATGGTTGGAATCACCCACAAATCCAACACTTAAAATATCAGATATTTCGGCTATTTGCGAGATTGCAGATAAACAAAATATATTAGTTGTTGTAGATAATACTTTCGCATCTCCTGCGGGACAAAAACCTATAGAATTAGGTGCGGATATAGTAATTCATTCAGCAACCAAATATCTCGCAGGACACAGTGACCTTATTGCCGGTCTGGTAATTACAAATACGAAGGAATTATCAGAATCCATTAAATTCATCCAAAATGCTTCGGGAGGAATATTAGCTCCATTCGATTGCTGGCTTACCATTCGGGGAATTGAAACACTTTACCTGCGCATTGAAAAACAAAGTCACAATGCACTAAGAGTTGCCGAATATCTATTGGACAATCCGTTTGTTGCCAAGGTGTATTATCCGGGTTTGCCAACGCATGTAAATCACAATATTGCAAAACAACAACAATATTTTTTTGGAGGAGTTATCAGTTTTATTTTAAAGGAAGATACAGCGGTAAAAGCAGAAAAAATTTGCAGCAGTACCAAATTATTTAAATGTGCAGAAAGTTTGGGTGGTGTTAAAAGTTTATTATGCCATCCCGCTGGAATGACCCATAAATCTATCCCTATAGAAAAACGAAGATCAGCAGGTGTAAGTGATTCACTTATCCGCTTATCATGTGGAATTGAAGATGCAGATGATCTGATCGCAGATCTGGAAAATGCATTTTCATATGTATTCCCAAAATCCATAACAAGAGAATTAATATTTTAACCCAATTTATTAGCAGCCGGTATTTTAATAACGGCCAAAACAAAAAACATGAAAAGAAAGAATTTAACAATAGGGATCTTCGGATATGGTTGTGTAGGCCAGGGATTATTTGATGTATTAAGCAGAACAAATGGTATTAAAGCAACTATTAAAAAAATATGTATAAAAAATCCGGACAAACCAAGAACACTGGCCTCGCATTATTTTACAACCGACAAAAACGAAATATTAAATGATCCTGAAATAGATGTGGTGGTTGAACTGATAAACGATGAGATCGCAGCATTTGATATCGTAAGAACTGCGATGCAAAATGGCAAAGCAGTGGTTAGTGCATCTAAAAAAATGATAGCAGAAAATCTGTTGGAGCTATATGACCTTCAACAACAATATAAGGTTCCATTTTTATATGAGGGAGCCTGTTGTGCCAGCATTCCTATTATCCGAAATCTGGAAGAATATTACGACAACGATCTTTTGCATTCAGTGGAAGGTATTATCAATGGTTCTACTAATTACATCCTTACAAAAATATTTGACGAGAATATTTCCTTTGCCACAGCATTGCTCGATGCACAGAATCTTGGATTTGCTGAAACAGATCCGCGGCTCGACATTGAAGGTTTTGATCCTAAATTTAAATTGTGTATTTTATTGTTACATGCATTCGGATTATTTGTAAAACCGGAAAATATTTTTAATTTCGGCATACATCGTATCAGCGACTTTGACATTAATTATGCGCGACAGAAAAACGCTAAAATAAAACTCATCGCAAAGTGTAAAAAAATAAATAATGACGTTTTTGCCTATGTTTTTCCGCATTTGATCTGCTACAATTCACAATTGAGCAATATATCAAACGAGTACAACGGATTATTGGTGGAAAGTGCGTTTTCGGATAAACAATTTTTTGCCGGAAAAGGTGCCGGGAGTACACCAACCGGTTCAGCAGTATTATCAGATATTTCTGCCCTCTCATACAGTTACAGGTATGAATATCGCAAAATAGGTCAGACCGGTTCCTTGGCGTTGAACAATAATATTCCTTTAAAATTATATGTAAGATATTCAAGATCACAAAAAATAAATTTGGACGATTTCACCGTAATTCATGAAGAATACGCTTCTGAGGAAAACAGATATATTATCGGCACAATAGCACTTGAAAAAGTTAAGCAGATGTCATGGATTCATGAGGAGGGAGTAAATTTGTTGGTTGTATAACAGGATCGAATCATTAAACAAACTTTGTATATTTGAATATTAAACTGCAGGAATATGGACTTTATAAGAATGGAGGATATTATTACAATAAGCGTGACTTTATTTGTAATTATCGACGTTTTAGGAAATGTTCCTGTAATAATAAAATTGAAAGCCGGCATGACCGATTTTAAACCCGGACAAATTACCTTGTTTGCCGGTGGGTTGATGATCGCCTTTTTATTTGCTGGGGAATCTATTCTTAAAGGACTTGGACTTGATATTAATTCGTTTGCTATTGCAGGTGCAATCGTTATCTTCCTTATTGCATTGGAGATGATACTCGGTGTAAAAATATTTAAGGTGGATCCCGACAATACAAAATCAGGTAATATGGTTCCCATTGGTTTTCCATTATTGGCAGGTGCAGGAACCTTAACCATTTTAATATCATTGCGCAGCATATATTCCATTATCAATATTTTAATAGCGGTTGGAATAAACCTCATTTTAATATATGTAGTGTTGCGTTCTACCGGCTGGTTAGAAAGAAAGATCAGCAAAAGCGGTTTGACAGCAATTGAAAAATTCTTTGGCATCATTACCCTTGCACTGGCCATAAAGATCATAAGGACCAATTTTTTTCCTGAATAGATACCATAAAAAAATCAATTTGCGTTTATTTAGAATGCACAATAACGGCTTTATATATACATTCGTTCTTATCTCATTATCTTGCAACAATTATACAGCTGTGAAAGAAAGAGATGAAATACAGGAAAGAAAAGCCAGTCCCGATCAACCATTAAGGGATCTTGTAGAGGCATTGACGTTGGATATAAAAGATATTTCCATCCTTATCGACAAATCGGATTATAGTCTTCGGTTAATTGCAGATTCTATCACAATTAAAACTTACCCTGTTGTTTTCGGGCCAAATCCCGTGGATGATAAAAGAAGAGAAGGAGATAAATGCACTCCCGAAGGAACATTTACCATCCGTGATCTATATCCACACGATAAGTGGAGTAAATTTTTATGGGTTGATTATCCGAATGAAGAAAGTTGGGAAAAACACAACGCTGCAAAAATAAATGGCGAACTAGATAAAGACGCCACCATTGGTGGAGAGATAGGAATTCATGGAGTTCCTAATAATGATGATGATCTTATTGACGAGAAGACAAACTGGACACTTGGATGCATATCCCTTAAAAATAAACATATAGATGAGATCTATAATTTTGTAGCAAAAGGAACTGTCATTATTATACAGAAATAAATTTCACCTTTAAAGCATTTAATTTAACAACACAGCTATTCTTTCCATGAATCAATATTATAAAATAATAACACTAATAATTTGTATTGGCCTTTTATCCTGTAAAGGCAATTTATTTTATAAGAATATTATTAGTCAACCTACTGAAAGTTTCTTAGATACCGACAGCAATACGATAGTAACCCGCATCAACTGTCCGATCGGATTTGAAAGAATTTTCGGGACGGAAAATTCCTATACAGATTATCTGAGAAATCTTCCGTTAAAAGCATTTGAAGAAGACGTTAAATTATTTGACGGAACCAATAAAAACAGATTATGTCATGTTGGAGTTATTGCTATGGAAGCCGGCACTATTGATTTACAGCAGTGCGCCGACAGCGGCATCCGCTTATATGCAGAATATTTATACAACTCGAAACAATACGAAAAGATACACTTTAATTTTACTAACGGAGAAAATTGTGCCTATATAAAATATGCGGAGGGATGGCGCATAAGTGTTGATGGAAATAAAACCGCATGGTATAAAGCGAGGGGAGAGGATTATTCCTATAATAATTTCAGAAGATATTTAGATCTGGTATTTATGTATGCAGGTTCTTATTCGCTTTCAAAGGAATTGACATTCGTGAAAAAAGAAAATATTCAGCCGGGCGATCTGCTTGTGCGTCCTGGTTTTCCCGGTCATGTTGTAATTGTTATGGATGTTTGCAAGCATAATGAAAGTGGTGAGATATTATTTTTACTCGCACAGGGATTTACACCGGCACAGGAAATTGAAGTACTTGAAAATGAAGGATCATCAAAGAGAAGTCCCTGGTATTCCACCGATGAAATAACAGTTGAAACACCACAATTTAGTTTTGAGTTTTCAGAATTAATGCGTTTTGAGTGAACAGTCATAAAAAAAGCAGGATGATAATCTACCATCCTGCTCAATAAATTTAACACTATAATTATTCTATAACAATAGATTTTGTATTTGTTTTACCATTGTGTTCAACAGTTACAAAATAAATACCGGGAACAGCATTTTCAATAAAAACGCCTTCTATATTATTTACATTTTTAGCAGAATATACAACATCACCAATTGCATTTAATACAGTGATACTCGCATTTTCCATTTCGAACATATTTACTGTGAAATTACCTGATGAAGGGTTAGGATATGCAACAAATTCATTGTTTAAGAAATAAGAAGGATCGTCGAGATATTCCGCAACGATCTCATCACCAAAACGTGCAAGAGTTCCTAATGTTTCACAAGCAGTATTTGATAATGTAACTTGTTCAAAAACACCACCAGTTGTAAATACTGTAGAATAAGCAATACAATTACAATCGTTATTTTTTAGGGTATCCATTTTAAAAGAAATTTGTATTGCCTCATCAGCAGATGCAGGAGTACCTGTAGTAACATAACCACTAACCCCATTATACATATCAGCAGGATTACCCATAGAGAAATTACCACGAGAAACTTTTCCACGAGAATCACCTGTAACATAAGCCATATAACAAGGTGAACCTGTTGAACTTGCAGCACTCACATGCGAAAATCCACCGGGTATATATTGTTTTTTCACCTGATTAGTTGTAGTAAAAGAACCAGTAGTAACCTGATCGTTATCAGGATCTGCATTTCTTGCATAATAAAGATCTGTGATCTCCTCCCCACCATTACAAATATCCACAATTGTAAGAATTGCCTGTTTTTTATTTAAGAAATAAGAGGTTTGATTAATAGCAATTCCAAGATCGGTATTTGTTCCCTGCCAAATACTTTTTCTAATAAGACCTGTATTAATATTTGTAGTATTTGCGCCGTCAAATGAAGGTGCACCTGCTACAAATAAACCCGGACGGTAACAATATGGCTGTAAATTACCGTAAACGGTTCCACCAAATTGGATAGCCCATCCTTCTTCGGGAGAACCTGGCATAATATAATCACCGCACTGATCAGGAACACCCAGATCCCATCCGTCTTGATTTACATCATTGGTAAACCCCAATGAACCGTCAACCATATTCTCATGATATCCTTCGGGTGCAGATACAACTGTCCCTTCACTGCCGGAGGTATAAGTTCCGCAATCGGAAATTGCAACTTCAACATATTTTCCTTTTAAATAGGAAACGCCTCCAACAATTTGAGCATTACTTAACGTTACCGTACCTAAGGCAAGCAACATAAATGTATTTAGTTTAATAAAATTATTTTTCATACTAAGTATTTTAGATTATTGATTTAGAAATGAATTGTAGGTAGAAGCACTTCGCGTTGACATATTGTCAATATATGCATTCCAATCTGCTAATGTATAGGTAAAATTACCCGTACGTTCAGGGAATAAAACCATAGTTACTTTTTTAGAAGCATAATCCAAATTAAATTCTACAAGATTGTTTGCAATGGATTTAAAGAATTTTTGTGCTTCCAATTCATTCTTAAATTGAAGATCCGAAATGTCGAGCGTTACATATTTTTGTTGCAATAGCTGATCAGTAAGTTCTATGTTAAAACTTTGATCAACCTTTACTGCTTGCTGGGCGAACCCAGAAACAGACAAGAGGAGGCCTGTAGCAAGTAGCACGGGCATGATTAACTGTTTCATTGAATTTAAATTTATTATGTGAATTGAATGTATTATTCTACTAATTTAGGTAAATATTATAGAAAACTAAATATATGGCATTCATTAACAATATAATTCATGTCACAATTTTGATATATTGATATAAAATTATATAGGATAAAATCAGATATTATATGGATATAAATAACTAAATGATCATTCTATCTGTGTCACATTTGATTTGGTAACGTATAGTTCCAATAACCCATTTTAAATAAAAAAAGGCACCTTTTTTTTAGATGCCTTTATATTTTTATTGAGGAATTCGGTTAATAACCCGGATTCTGGATCAATTCGGGATTAATTTCTATTTCGCTTTGAGGAATAGGATATACCAGTTTATTATCATCGTAGTTCATGGTTCCAACCATACCGTGTAAACGTTTTATATCATGAATTTTTAAACCCTCGAAAGCGAGCTCAAGGCGTCGTTCCAAAAGTACATCGTCAAGAGTTACAGAACCTTCAGCAGGCAAGCCGGCTCTTGTATGGGTCATATTATAATCATCCTCCGGAGAAGCACCTACTGCAGATCCCAAACGTTTATTACATTCAGCTCTTGTAAGGTACATTTCAGCAATACGAATTAGGGAAAGATTGCCAAATTCACTGTTGAATTTGCCTGTATAGGTAACTCCGCCATCTTCATAAAACAAACCTAATCTAAGATCAGCAGGATCGTATAAAGCGAGATGTGCGGGTTCAATTTCAATATCCGCTCTTCCACCAAAATCATTGATAGAAAAATAAGTATTCATTACGTTAGTTCCATCGAGCTCGGAAATTTGAGTAGCAAAAATATCTTCATCCGTATTATCATCCTGATTAAAACATTCTGCATAGGTTTCATTCAATTCATAGTCGTTGGAAGAAATAACTCTGTCGGCAGCATCGCGTGCTGCAACATAGTTTTCCATTTGTAAATACACCCTTGCCAACAATGCAGCGGCAGTGAATTTATTAATATACTCGTCATTTTTTTCCGGCAACAAGGTTTCAGCTAAAGTAAGATCTGCAATTATTTGAGTATAATTTTCTTCAACGGTATTTCTAACTGTTTCCACATTGTCGCCTGAAGCGAGAGTTGGTATTAAAATTATTGGCACAGCGAGATCAGTTGTAGAAGATGAAGGATCATATTGTTTACCAAACATTCTTGTTAATTCAAAATGACACCATGCTCTTAAAGCCAAGGCCTCCCCTTTAACCCGATCCTGATCGGCAGGCAACACAACATCTATTGCTGTTATTACATTATTTGCAGAGTTAATGCATTCATACGCATCCACCCAAAATCCGGTTACATCACCATTATTAACTAATATATTGCGGTCGAAAATTTCACGAGGAGCGGTATAAGTTCCCACCCACAGTATCTCTCCTTCGCCACCCAACAATTCGGCATTACGCAACATTTCACCACCAGCAAGTGAGGATTGTGAAAAATTATCGTATGCTCCTATCAGCGCTTGTTTAACACCTTCATCATTATCCAGTGCAGATTCATTACTTAAACTTTGTGCCGGTTCCAGATCTAATATATCCTTACATGAGGTAATACTAAATGCAATTATTGCTGTGATAAATATTTTGTATGTCGCTTTTTTCATATTCATTTCTTTTAATTTTCGATTCAAACTTTTTAATTAAAGGGAAAGACTAATTCCGAAAACAATTGTTTTTGGTTGTGGTGCACTATAAAAATCTATACCGTAATATACATTATCAGTAAATGAATCGGTAGAAACTTCCGGATCCCATCCTATGTAATTAGTGAATGTAAATAAATTATAAGCAGATGCATAAATACGCATCGAATTCATATTTAATTTTTTAACGGTACGTTTGGAAAATTCATAACTTAAGGTAACGGTTTTCACCCTTAAATAAGAAGCGTCAGAAATATACCGGCTTGAACGCGATGCTGTTCCGTTAGCGAATAATAATCTGTTTTCAGGAACATCAGTGATATCACCCGGATTTTGCCATGCATCCAATTGATCTACCGTCTGATTATCATATACGCTGGCATTTGAACTCATCCAATAATCTCCCTGTAAATTAACATCGTTGCCATAAACAGATTGTAAGGCAACATCAAGAGATAGATTTTTATAGGAGATATGATTGATAAGTCCGGCAATAAAATCAGGATTTGGATCACCAACAATTACATAATTTGCTTCATTAAAATCAGCAGTTGTTGCATCGCCGGAAGTTCCATCGTTTACATAATACAATCCGTCGCCATTTTCCGGATCTACTCCTGCGTATTCTGCACCATAAAATACTCCTAAAGGCTGACCAACCATTATAACATTCATAAAATCGCTGCCTCCAAAATCAATTAAGGTCTGACCATTTGCAAGTTCTGTGATCTTGTTTTTATTAACAGAGAAATTAACGCTGCTGCTCCATTTGAATTTGCCAACAAAGTTTTCTGAATTCAATACAAATTCAAATCCTTTGTTTTCAAGACTACCGATATTCTGTGTTTGAATTGCATATCCTGTTGTTGCAGGAACAGGCACATCCAATAATAAGTCTGTTGTTTGTTTAATATAATAATCAATCTCACCATTAATTCTATCCTTAAAGAATCCAAAGTCGATACCTATATCAAATTGTGAAGTTTTTTCCCAGGTAAGGTCAGGGTTTGAAATAGATGCCGGATATAATGAAGAAGTTCCGTTATAAGAACCTATTCCATATAATCCTTTATAGTCAAAATTACCGATACCTGCATTTCCTGTCAATCCAAAACTTGCACGCAATTTCAGAAAACTCAACACTTTATTTTTAGCAAGAAAACTTTCATTTGTCAAAACCCATCCTGCTGATGCAGATGGGAAAACACCATATCTTTTTTCTTCGGCAAAACGGGAAGAACCATCGGCACGCGCAGTTAAAGTAAGCAGATATTTTTCTTCATAATCATAATTCACCCTTGCGAAATAAGAAAGAAAACGATAATAACTTTTTACTGAAGTTCCGGAAACAATTTCAGACGCGCTTGCTAATGTTTGCAATTTATCATTCGGAAATCCTTGTCCTTCCACGGCATTATAATAATCATCATAAGTATTGTATTCCGTTCCGGCTGTGAAAGCTAAATTATGACTTTCTGTTAATGCCTTATTGTATAATAACAATAATTTCATATCGAGATATTGCACTCCGGAATTATAATTTGTTGCATAACCACCTACCGACAAACCCACTTCACTTTTGCTTCCGTAAAATCTTTCCTGAGCATGGTTTGTAATATCTCCACCTAATTCACCTCTAATTGCCAAGGAAGGTATGAGCTGATATTCGGCTGTTAGATTGGCAAGTGTTCTGAAGGTTGTACTTTCAAAGAAAACATTATCAATTTCTATCAATGGATTATAATAAAGAGTAGTTGGTTGATCATAATATTCCCCTAATGTATCCTTTGGAGGAGTGATGGGAGCCTGGGCAACAATTTGAAGCGGAGTAGAAAATGAATTATCATCAGGGATATCATTATTAATTGACCGACTCAAATTCAGTGTTAAACCAATTGATAATTTGTCACTCAATTTAGCATCAAGATTTGTGATAGTATTAAAACGATCACCATGATTTCCAACCATGATACCATCCTGAGAAGAATATCCCATGCTTGTAAAATATTGGAAACGTTCTGTTCCACCTGAAGCAGAAAGATCTATCATTGTTGACACTGCATCCTGAAATGCAAGTGGTTGCCAATCGGTATTTGTTTCACCATTTCTCCAGTCGCTGTAGCCGGCAGTTTTGTCAAATTTTTTCTCTACATCTGAAACATAATCGTCAACCGCCTCTTCAACAGTTGCATAACCACTAATACCGTTGGCAAAATCATATTCTCCGGCATTAATTGCAGCTTGTGTATAATAATCAACGTATTCACCTGCATTTAAAAATTCGCGCAATCTTGTTGGTTTACTATATCCTCGTTGATAATCCAGCGTTATTTTGGAATTACCTTCTTCCCCGCGTTTAGTTGTAATAATTATTACACCATTTGCAGCACGTGATCCATAAATTGCACTTGCAGAAGCGTCTTTCAACACCTCAACACTCGCAATATCATTAAAATCGATATCGTTCAGCGGATTAAGATATACATTGAAGTAATCGTTAACAGCTACTGTGTTGATTGGAATTCCGTCAACAATAAATAATGGTTGACTATTTGCATTTATGGAGGAAGATCCGCGTATTCTGATCTTTACGTCTCCCCCTACTTTACCGTTGTTTGCCTCAATAAATACACCCGCAGCTTTACCCTGCAGTGTTTGTTCCACTGTAGAAACAGGAGTTAATGCGATATCCTCACCGCTGATCTCACTTATGCTACCAGTCAGTTTTGCCTTGATCTCAGTACCGTAACCCACAACTACTAGTTCCTCCATCATTTCTTCCGTGGGATTTAAAGTTATATTCAGGATATTACTTGTCTTAATTTCTGCTTTTTGTGTCTTGTATCCAATATAGGTAAATGTTAATGTACCTCCACTTTTTGGAACAAGTATTACATATTTTCCATCAAGATCGGTTATCGTCCCTTTCTGAGTACCATCGAGTACAACTGTGCATCCAACCAAAGGTGAGTTATCCTCACTATCTATCACCTTTCCAGTGATAGTGCGGTCTTGGGCGTTTAATTGAATACCTATAAATGTAATTAAAACAGCGAGTAAATACTTGCGCATAGAGTTTGGTTTAGTCGGAGGCTAAAGTAATTCATTTCATTTTAAGATACTAACAAATTTTTGATAAAATTCTCTTTGGTGTGACAGGGTTGCAAGGGTGAGTGGTCCACCTTCGCTAAAGCTACTGCGGATAAATGAATGGTGAGTAGTGAGTGGGGTGTGGAAGAATCGAAGGGAGAAGATTCGAAGGGAGAAGGTGAAGGTTCTAAGGAATAAAAAAGGAAGGAAGGTGTGGTTAAGGTTAAAAAAGGGGACAATCATTTTTGATTGAAAATTTTATATCTGACCGCTAACTCCTACTCGGTAATTAAATTTTCAATCTAAAGATAAATCAATCCCGTGTCACGCGTCCCGATTCCCGATTCCATTCAAAGTCAGGGCTCAATCCCGCTCCTATGCAACTGCTAACACGAAGTTGAACTGAAAGTGTATTTTTGAGAAAAATTAATTTGTATGAACCGCTTAAACCTCTTTTTATTAATTACCACATTATTTAATGTTGCATTAAGTCAGGCTCAACCTGCTAATGTTAAACCACCTGTTGCTGAACGCATACCTTACACAATACATGGTACTTTTGGTGACAGGGTTGATGAGTATTATTGGATGAAGGATCGTGAAAATAGCAAAGTAATTGACCATTTGAATGCCGAAAATGAATATACTCAAAAAGTGATGGAGCATACTTCTGATTTTCAACAAAGAATATTTACTGAATTACAAGGTCGCATTAAGGAAGATGAAAGTTCAGTACCTTATAAAAAGGGAGATTATTATTATTATTCAAGATATGTAAAAGGTGGAGAGTATCCCATCATTTGCAGAACTAAATATAATTTAAGCGGAAAGGAGGAAATTATAATTGATGGCAATGAGTTGGCGAAGGGACAAAATTATTTGAGTTTTGATTATGTAATAAGTCCGGATCAAACTAAAGCATGTATCTTAATGGATGTGCATGGCAGAAATTTTTACACTATTAAAATTAAGGATCTCACTACCGGAAATTGGCTAAAGGATGAAATTGCAGATATACGCGGTGGATGTGAATGGACAAATGACAATGCCTCCTTAATTTATGCAGTTCCTGATAAAGAAACATTGAGAGTGTATCAGGTAAAACAACATATTATTGGTCAAAAACAAGCCGATGACAAATTGTTATTGCAGGAAGATGATGAAACACTTGACCTGTATGTATATAAATCGCGCAGTGAATCTTATATTTTTTCTGCTGCAACGCGTACTGATGCAAGTGAAATTAAATATACTGATGCAACTAAACCCGGTGAATTTAAATTAATTGCCGAATTGGAAGAAAACGTTAATTACAGTGCAGAACACACAACCGGAAATTTCTTTTTTATTAAATCGAATTATGAGGCAAAAAATTACAGGCTCAGTACCTCCACCATAGGAAATGTTTCAAAAAAGGAATGGAAGGATGTAATTGCCCACCGACCATCGGTGTTTTTAAGTTCCGTACAATATTTTGCAAACTTTATGGTATCTGAAGAAACAGAAAATGGATTAACAGAACTTCGTATAATTCGCCAGGGATTAAAAGATGAAAAAATTAGTTTTGATGAGGCTGCATATTATGCCTCTTCGGGATATAATGCAGAATTTAAAAGCGAGGTTTTCCGATTTGTTTATTCATCTCTTATAACACCATTCAGTGTTTATGAATATAATATCTTCACCAAAGAAAAAACATTACTGAAGCAGGAGGAAATTCCGACCGGCTATAAAAAAGCATTGTACGCAACTGAAAGAATAATGGTTCCTGCACGCGATGGAAAAATGATACCTGTTGCAATTGTTTATCGCACCGATAAGTATCAAAAGAATGGTACAGCACCGGGACTAATTTATGGTTATGGTGCCTATGGATACAGTAATGAGGATTATTTTGACAGTAATGTATTAACACTGCTCGACAGAGGTTTTGTTTATATAAACACACATATTCGAGGAGGACAGGAAATGGGTGGCGAATGGTACGAAGACGGTAAAATGTTAAACAAAAAAAATACATTTTACGATTTTATAGATTGCAGTTTATGGATGATAAAAAACAATTATGTTGCAAACGATAAATTATTTGCAAATGGGGGAAGTGCAGGTGGATTATTAATGGGAGCCATTGCAAACATGAACCCAGAATTATATCGTGGAATCATCGCCGATGTGCCATTTGTAGATGCAATAACAACCATGGAAGATGAGACAATTCCACTTACCACTTTCGAATGGATGGAATGGGGAAATCCTAAAATTAAAGAGCAGTATGACTATATAATGAGTTATTCGCCTTACGACAATGTTGTTGCAAAAAATTATCCCCACATTTTAGTTACAACAGGATTAAACGATAGTCAGGTGCAATATTTTGAACCGGCAAAATGGGTGGCAAAATTGAGGTACCTTAAAACCGATAAGAATTTATTGTTATTTAAAATAAATATGGATGCAGGACATGGAGGTCAATCAGGCAGATATGAAAGTTTGAAGGAAACAGCCTTTATTTATGTGTTTATGTTTGATATTTTAGGGATAAATCATTAAGCAAATAAACCTGTTTTTGATCAGATCAACTTTTTATGGATATTACCATCAACACCCCTGCACTGTTATTTCCTGCAATAAGTTTAGTGATGCTTGCATACACCAACCGTTTTATGGCATTGAGTTCGGTGGTGCGTAAATTGCACGATGAATATCAAAGCTCCAGGGACAATAAAAATCTTCAGCTTCAAATTAAAAACCTGCAACACAGAATTAAATTGGTTCGTCGCATGCAATTTTTTGGGGTGATGAGTTTTTTAATGGCCATTTTATGTATGTATTTGATTTTTATTGATAAAATTGAATCGGCAAATATTGTTTTTGCGATCTCCATATTGCTATTTGCCATAAGTCTCGTAATCTCTCTCATAGAAATTTTGCGAAGTACCAATGCACTTGAACTGGAATTGAATGATATAGAGGAGCATAAGGAAAATGGTTTATCCGGATTTATTAAAAAGAATTTTTAGGTTAAATCATTTTCTTATTTCACAGAAGGTTTAGGTATTGGTAATACGATATTTGTAAAACAGGAGAGGCTTTCTTGCTTCTTTTATTTCTAATTGCTAATAAATCCACCTCAACAGTTTTCTCGTATATGGTTGCGTGAAAGCTAATAACACTAAACAAGCGCAACGAGAGACTACTTCAATACTCTTATTGCTGATTGTATTGCTTTCCCTCCTTAGACCCGTTAGTCCCTTTATTGCAGATGGAATAGGTCACACCTTTTTCAGTGTTGATCACCATTCCAAATTACATCAAAACGGGTATGACCATATAGATGCAGATTTGCAAAAATTGACTGAAAACAGTCCTGCTGAGACCGGTAAAATACCTGTTTCTACCTTTTCCATCGAAACTGCATTTACATTTATTACCGAAATACCTCAATTTTTAACATTTCTAAATAGCCAACTTATTACTTTTCAGATATCTCTTTTTGATCTGAGGGATATATCTTCCAAACCTGAAATTCAACCTCCCGATCTAACTTTTGTTTCTTTGTCCCGGTACGCTTCTTAGTTTTATGTAATAGCATAAATAAAGGTTAAAAAAGCAGACGAAGGAACATTCTATAATACTTTTTTCAGACTGTAATTAAATTATTATAGTCTGATGTTTCACTTTTCTTTCAAAATATTTATCTTATGAAACCTCTTTACTGTAATAGAGTAATTTTATTCCTTTTAGTTTTATTATTGAATAAACTTACACATGCACACAACGGCACTATTCAGGGTTATGTAAATGACAAAGATAATTCTTCAGCGGTTGAAGGTGCTTTAGTCGAATTAGTAGAATCAAATATTTCCACCATTACAAATCAATTTGGAAGATATATATTTACTGATCTTCCGGAAGGAAATTACACCCTAAACATAAGTTCACTTGGGTTCAAAACACTAACCGAAAAAGTGATTGTAAGCAACACTGAAACCAGTGAAATTAGATCATTTATTGAACAAACACCAATTGAGTTGGATGCTGTTACAATTCAAAATAAAAGTCAAAATGGGAATAATACAGTCACTGCTTTGGACATTAAATTAAGACCCGTGGAAAATGCACAGGATATTTTACGCCTCGTTCCGGGATTATTTATTGCACAACATGCAGGTGGCGGAAAGGCTGAACAAATATTTTTACGTGGATTTGATATTGATCACGGAACCGATATCAGTGTAAACGTTGATGGAATTCCTGTGAACATGGTGAGTCATTCACATGGTCAGGGATATGCCGATTTGCATTTTGTAATTCCCGAAACAATTAATTCCTTCGATTTTGAAAAAGGACCATATAATGCCCAATATGGTGATTTTACAACCGCTGCTTTTGTAAATTTTAAAACAGCAAACACTATAGATAAAAGTATGGTTAAAGTAAGCGCCGGACAATTTAATACTGCACGTACTTTATTGATGCTTGACCTGTTAAATAACGATAAACTTCAATCAGCTTACATTGCAGGTGAATATTATATCTCTGATGGACCATTTACAAGTCCGCAGGATTTTGTAAGACTTAATTTGTTTGGAAAATACCATACAAAATTAGGTGATGATAAAATATTATCATTTACACTTTCTACTTTTAAAAGTCAATGGAATGCATCCGGACAAATTCCACTTAGGGCAATAGAATCCAATGATATCGACAGATTTGGAGCGATTGACGACACCGAAGGTGGGTTTACAGGCAGAACTAATGTTAATCTTGAATTCACCAAACTACTTAACAATAAAAGCAGTTTTAAAAATCAATTATATTACAGCCGCTATAATTTTGAATTGTATTCCAATTTTACATTCTTTCTTGAAGACAGTATAAATGGCGATATGATAAAACAAAAAGAAAAACGCAATTTATATGGATTTAACAGCATCTATAATAATGAAGGGCGGATAGGTTCCATAAAAGTAAATTCAAAAATTGGTTTTGGATTGCGATATGATCAGGTATTGGAAAACGAATTATCGCATGTTGCCGACAGATCAATATTATTGGATCGTTTGGCATATGGAAATATTTATCAGACCAATATAAGTGTTTTCATCAGTGAAACATTTCAGGTCACTGAAAGATTATCTGTAAATGCGAGCGCAAGAATAGATCATTTCAATTTCGCATACGACGATCTTATCGACAGCGTTTATAATTATACAAGTGTTGATGATAATATTCCCACCTTCAAATTAAATTTTGATTATCAATTGAATCAAAACCTTTTATTCTACCTACACAATGGCAAAGGGTTTCACTCAAATGATACAAGAGTTGTTACCGCACAAAATGCCATTCAAACCCTACCTGCAGCATATGGTTCTGATCTTGGTTTAAAATTGAAACCTTATAAAAATCTTATTCTTAATCCTGCGGTATGGATCTTATATCTTGATCAGGAATTTGTTTATGTTGGTGATGCTGCTGTTGTAGAAGCAGGAGGTAAAACATTACGGAAAGGTTTTGATCTTAGTGCCAGGTTACAAATAACTAATTGGTTATTTATGGATGCAGATATCAATTACACATTAGGAGAAGCAATAAGTGAACCTGAAAATGCAAATTTTATTCCACTAGCTCCTGATCTTACTTCCATTGGTGGATTGACATTTAAATTAAAGTCCGGAATTAATGGAAGTTTCCGTTATCGTTATATGGACGATAGACCGGCAAATGAAGATGGGTCTGTTATTGCGGAAGGATATTTGGTAAATGATCTTATTCTAAATTACACACAGAAAAAATATGAATTTGGAATTGAAATTCAAAACCTGTTTGATGTCGAGTGGAATGAAGCGCAATTTGATACAGAATCCAGATTGCAGTTTGAGGAGGAGGCAGTGAGTGAGTTGCATTTTACGCCTGGGACGCCGCTTTTTATGAAAGGAAGTTTTAGTTATTTCTTTTGATTTTTTGAGAAGCGGACATATCATTTAACTTGGCATAAGCTCGAGGCTGGCGGTGTTTTTTACTGGTTGTTTTGAATAATCTTGGTGGGATGTTAAACTTAATTGATAGCACTTTTCAGAAAATACAATATCATAGAATCAATGTAAAATACTAATTCGGCAATAAAATTTTTTGCCATTTATTTCTGCAGTGATAATATAATTACCCGATGACAAATCACTGAGGTCGCATACGCCGGTTATGCTTGAAACGGATCTTATTGCTGATAAATATCCTGCACTGTTATAAACTGAAAGGGTGACATCTTCAGAAATATTTTCAATTTCGACCTGAACAAATCCGGAAGATAAATAAGGATAAATATTAAATTGTAAGGGGTCAAAATTAATTATATCAACTAAATCATTATCGGTAATATCAACTATAATGTCAGGAATACTTAAGGCAGTATAATTCGTATCGGATGAGGTTATGGAGCATGCTATCAATCCTAAATGCAGTCCTTCATAAAACAGATCATCATAAATAAATACGTCAACAACTCTTGCGATCAATGAACTGTCTTCCCTGAATTTATGCGAGATAGGTGCGCCTTTTCCCTTGCCAAGATCCAGCTGAAAATCCGGATCAAAGTTTAAGGTTACAGTTGATGACGGTATACTTGAGAGAACTACATTAAAGAATAAAATACTGTCGCCCTCTGTTCCCGTCAATGAAGTGGTATCCTCTATTACAATTCCGGGCAGAAGATCATTATCAATTATCATAATTGTAAATGAATCTAAAACAAAGGGGGCATAATCAGGATCTGTAGTTATGATTTCGAACGTAACTTCACCTGAATGCGTTTCTTCAAATATAACATCATCGTAAGCTTTTACAATTGCGATATGAGGATTAAGTGCCGTTCCATTTGGTGGAAATATTAGTTGCAGCGGTTCTCCCGGAGCACCTGCAATTCGCAATTGTAAATCCGGGATCACATTAATAAAAACAGTATCCGATGGAACAGAAGCTAAATAAATTTCCACCGGAATCTCTCCACCAACTTCCATTACTTCCAATATTGCAGGAATAGAAAAATGTATTTCCGGAGCGTTGTCATTATCCAAAATTGCATAATTTACATCTCCGATAAACATATCTGAATAATTTGTATCTAATGAATTAATTGTAAATTGAATTAATCCGGAATGGGTGCCTTCAAATTCGGTATCATCATATGCGCGAATGCTCACTCCCTCAAAATTCAAACTCGATGCATTGGGTTCAAAAATTAATTCTACCGGCTCTCCCGGAATTCCTGTGATACGCATCTGGTCATCAGGATCTACAAGTATTTTTACAGTATCGTAGGGAATGGATTTTAATGCAAAAAGAAGATCGACGCCGGTTAATCCCTCTGTTAAAAATGTATCTATATTAATTAGAGCATTAATGCCCGGAACACTATCATTATCATAAATTAAATAATTCAATTCCGGAATAATAAAGCCCGAATAAATCATATCATCAGATGCTATCGTATATTGAACAATACCACTGTGCAATCCTTCATAAATTGCATCATCTGCTGCACGAATATTTACTCCGTCCAAATTCAGACTCGATGCATTTGGCGGGAAAATAAGTTCAACTGCCTCTCCGGGAGTTCCGGTAATTCGCATTTGATCATCCGGATCTATGGTAATAATTACTGTATCCGTCGGGATGGAATTCATAGAAAATAATAATTCTACGCCGGGCAGTCCTTCCGTTAAAAACGTATCTGCATCCACTAAATAATTTATTCCGGGCATCAGATCATTATCTTCAATTAAATATTGTAGGTCGTTAACTACCAGATCATTAAATCCTGAACCGATAGTATCTAAAGAAAAAGTAATATTTCCATAATGCCAATCCTCAAAAATGATATCATCTACAGGTTTCACCTTAATTTCCTGTGGCAAAAGTGCCATTGGATAGGGTGCAAAAATTAGGGTGACCGGCATTCCTGCTCCAAGTCCCAGGTTTAATTGTGCATCGGGACTAGCTGTTAACATAACAGTATCCGCGGGAATACTATCCAAAGCGAATGTCAGCGAAGAAAAAATCGCAATAAAATCCTCTCTCAAGGTATCAGCGCTTGAAACGGTCACAAACTCAGGAATGGTATCATCAGCGGGAAAAGGCGGAGCAAAATTCCTACCTGAAAAATTGTTTGTTGGGGCCGAAAAAAGAATGAATGGCAATAAAATGAGTAAAATAAAAAAGAGCAACACCCGCCAATCGAGCTTCATCTTCCTGAAAATTGTCATGAGGTTCTGATTATTGCTTAAAGATAGAGCTACTCTCATTTGTTTATTCAACGTTTTTAGCAAAGTTCATGTTTTTTAGTGTGAATCACCCAATCTGTTTAGCAAAGCAATTAAATAAGGAACGATAATTGTGGATTCATGACATTTGATTTACTTAAAATATCTAATTTTACACAGGGAAAATTCGTTAAACCGCTATGCAAATTAAGATTCGAGTATTTTTATTGACCTTCCTATGCCTTTTTGTTGTTTCGCAAAGTTTTGCTCAAACACAACCTATAGAACAAGAGGAGAAGGATGCTGAGGTTGAAGATTTTTCAGATAAAAAGTGGAAGGATAGAATAATAGTTGGAGGTAATGTTAGTGCTCAATTTGGCAATGCAACCTTTGTTGAGGTTTCTCCTTTGGTTGGTTATCGAATTACGGAAGATCTCACTTCTGGTTTAGGTTTTACTTATCAGTATTTGAGCGAAAATTACAATGTTTACAATTTCTACGATTACAAGGCAACTGTAATGGGTGCCCGTATTTTTTCGCAATACGACCTGATATTCGGAATCTTTGCTCATGCAGAATACGAATATTCATGGTATAAATTCACCTATGAAGATGTTAATCTCGGTGAATATGAAGGTGCTGTTCCCGCTTTTTTTGTCGGAGGAGGATATAATTATCAGATAAGTGATAATGCACGTTTTCAAATAATAGCTTTATATGATGTGTTGCATTCTGCGGAATCTATTTATATTAATCCCTGGTCGATAAGGATGGGGTTTAATATTGGACTCTGAATTAGTTTATATTATTTATTGGGTCACCTTCATTTTCTGGGGAGCACATATCAATGAATTATTATTTTTAGGTATTTGAAAGGTCGTTAATAATATTAAAAATCAAAATCCAGCTCCG
>JAYSYX010000294.1:0-8968 GCA_043727235.1 Bacteroidota bacterium | reverse complement strand
GAATACAGAACATAATTTGTTGAACTGATACCCCATATCGGGTATTTTTATACATTATTTTAAAATAAAATAATAATAAAGTTATATTTTAAAAATATTTTAAATTATTTCATAACGAGTTGATATCGTGATGCTTACACACGATTATTTCAAAAAAATTTGCGGCAGTTATTTTTTGGACTATGGTTTGAAATATTCTCTCTATAGAAAAAAAAATTATTTAACTAAAATTCAAGATTATGAAATATCTATTATTGATCATGGCGAGCAGCACTATGTTTTTAGCCTGTAACAAAGCAACCAGTTGCAAATTGGGCTTTATGGGTGATGATTGTGATATACAGGAAACGCCTCAAAGTATTACATTAAATTCTTCGGAAATAATAGGTTTTCCCGGGGTTAAACCAGGAGGTGAGGGTTGGGATCTAACTGATGCACCTGACGTGTTCTTCAGAATTTTTGATGGTGGAGCACAAGTTTACCAGTCCGAAATTAAAACAAATGCATTAGCAGGTGAAAGTTTAGTATTTACTGAAGGAACTCCGTTTAATTTTGAAAATGTAACTAACAACTATACCATTACATTTTATGATGATGATGCATTATTAGGAGTTGAAGAAATGGGATCATTTTCCATTAGTTTATATACATCCGACAATAATTTTCCTGAGGTTATCACTTATACAAATCCAGGTGGATCTTCTTTCGTGTTTAACTTTCATGTTGCATACAACCATTAATTATAACATTAAAATTCCCGTTTAAATGCACACACCAATATTTAATAGATTATTACCAACTCAGAAACATGCACTTTCTAACTAAATAAAAGGTGGATGGTCTATTATTAAACTGAACTTTAATTCTGAATTTCTCAGAGTTAAAGTTTTTGTTTTAAAACATTGTAAATTTTAATTACAAATTAAAATTTGTTCAAAATGTCGGTAGTGTTAAAGATATTATTCTTCTTTCGTCTGTGCATCGGTTTATTCCCAATGGTAGCTCAATCATTAGTGCCAAACAATGGGTTTGAAAATTATATTGTTTGCCCGACAGGATTTTCAGAATTTACGGGAAAAGTTAGCAATTGGCAGAATCCAAATACAGCTACACCTGATTATATGAATGCTTGTGCAAACCCAAATCCTGCCGGAATGCCTAAAAACGGAATCGGATATCAGGTAGCTCATGGAGGAAACGGCTATGCAGGTATTTATACCTTTTCAGGAACTACATATCGCGAATTTATACAGGTTCAATTGATCTCTCCTTTAATTTCAGGACATACCTATTATTTAAGTATGTATGTTGTTTTACATAATAAATCGCAAACAGCAATAGATGATCTTGGAGCATACATTTCTGTAACAGCTCCAAACACAACCGGATTAGGGATGTTACCCGGCCTACCCTACCCTCAAATATTTAATCCTTATGGATCAGTAATAACAGATACTTTAAATTGGACTCTGATGGAAGGAATATATATCGCAACAGGGGGAGAGAAGTTTTTAACATTGGGTCATTTAAAAAATGATGTTTCAACTACTTATTTATCTCTTCCTTATGGAACTGTAGGAGCATATTATTATTTTGATGATGTTAATTTAATTGATGTAACCCTATTGCCAATTACATTTGTCCATTTTTCCGGAAGTTTACAAACAAATAACCTAAACAATTCAGTTTTATTACAGTGGTCGACAGCAAATGAAATAAATAATTGTTGTTTCAATATTGAAAAAAGTGAAAATGGAAATTATTTTACAATTATTGGGGAGATAAACAATTCTGAAACCTATAGCTATGAGTTTATTGATGAAGAACCTTTTATTGGTTATAATTACTATCGCTTAAAACAATTAGATAACGACGGGGCATATAATTATTCGAATACGATCACAATTAATAATGACGAATTATGTGAGAATATAGAGGCAGTAGTTGAAAATAATAACCTGATTATTAATGTTCCCTGCAATGATACACACAGAGTTGAATTGTATACCATACTTGGACAAAAAATTAATACTTACAACTTAACTCAAGGTAAAAATAATATAAGTATTCCGAATGGAATAAATGGTATTATTCTACTTATTTTTGAGGATGACATTTACAATTCAGCCAAAACCTCCAAAAAAATACTCATTCTCAACTAACTTAGAGGTATTATATCTATGGAAAAAATTCCACAGAATAATTTAATAGTGGGATTTTAGCCACAATTTTTCAGGGTAAACTTTTAACAACTGCCTAACAACCAATACAATAACAAGAAAACTATTACTGTTCCAAAGCACCCACCGCCCAATTTATAGGCTCCGGCGCCAGCTAAAAGACCTCTCCAAGGATTATTCATAATGTTGTATTTATAAAATTAATGAAAAATAATACCCTAATAGAAATAAAAAATCGTACCCGACAGATAGTGCTTCATGGGTCTTTATTGAAAAAGGGCATTCAAACCTAAGCAAGACTTGACCATAAAGTTTAATTTTTTATAAACTTTTTACCTTTAAATTTCCTTAAAACTCTTTACTAAATTTGACCATGGCTAAAGTACTTGTGCTTTTTGCGCACCCAATGCTGGAGAAATCCGTAACACAGATCGAATTGATAAAAAGAATCAAAGATCTGCCGGCGGTAACATTTCACGATCTGTATCAGCTATACCCTGATTATGATATAGATGTTGACCGAGAACAGCGTTTATTGTTAAACCATGATATCATTATCTGGCAATTTCCATTTTATTGGTATAGTAGTCCTCCCCTGCTGAAACAATGGATAGACCTCGTTTTGGAGCACGGTTGGGCATATGGAAAAAATGGCAATAACCTTAAGGATAAATGGATCTTTAATGCAATTTCGACGGGAGGCCCCCAATTCGGTTATCAGGAAGGCGGATTTAATAAATATTCCCTGCATCAATTTTTAGCCCCATTTGAACAAACTGCTACTTTATGTAAAATGGTATATCTCCCTCCATTTGTAATGCATGGAACTCATCGCGCGGATCAGCAAGAACGAACTTTGCACGCTGAAACCTATAAACAAATCCTTATTGGATTAACACAAGGCAAATTTGCGATTGAACAAATAAAAAAGGCAAGTTATCTCAATAACCTTATTCCCTCCACAATAATTTCAAACAATTAAATATGGAAAGTAATTTCTTGTTTCAGGCCTTTGTTTATTTACTGGCCGCCGTAATTTTTGTTCCTATTGCAAAGAGATTGGGCTTGGGTTCCGTGCTGGGATATTTAATTGCAGGTATTATTATAGGTCCATTTGTTATGGGTTTTGTTGGAGAGGAGGGAAAAGATATTATGCATTTTGCTGAATTTGGGGTGGTAATGATGTTGTTTTTAGTTGGATTGGAACTGGAACCATCATTATTGTGGCGCATGAGAAAACCAATAGTTGGTTTGGGTGGATTACAGGTTTTAGTTTCAACAATAGTATTTTCCGCAATTGCGATCGCTATAGGATTAGCATGGAATGAAGCAATTGCAATTGGGATGATTCTCGCTATGTCGAGCACTGCAATTGTTTTACAAACACTAAATGAAAAGGGAATGATGCAAACTTCGGCAGGTCAAAATTCCTTTGCTGTTTTATTATTTCAGGATATTGCAGTTATACCAATACTTGCCCTGATGCCATTACTTGTGGTTAACCAAATTGTAGTCGATCCGTCTGAAGACCATGGATCGGCAACCTTAATAGCAAATTTTCCGGGCTGGTTACAAACTCTATCAGTATTAGGTGCAGTTGCATTTATCATTTTTGCCGGCAGAACTTTAGTGAGACCCCTCCTGCGATATGTTGCAGCCACAAGATTGCGTGAACTATTTACAGCCACAGCTTTATTATTGGTTGTAGGAATTACTGTATTAATGACTTTGGTTGGCTTAAGTCCTGCGTTAGGAACATTTTTAGCAGGCGTTGTATTGGCAAACAGCGAATACAGACATGAATTGGAAAGCGACATTGAACCTTTTAAAGGTTTATTATTAGGATTGTTTTTTATTGCTGTTGGTGCAAGTATTAATTTCAGATTAATTATTGAAAACCCATTATTGATAGCAGGGTTGGTTGTATCCATTCCTTTGATAAAATCTACTATTTTATTTATACTCGGCAAATCTTTTAGGATGGGAACGGATCAAAATGCAATATTTTCGTTGGGATTAAGTCAGGTTGGTGAATTCGGTTTTGTTTTATTGAGTTTTGTTTTACAACTCGGAATTATAAATAATGATACGGTAAATATTTTGATGGCTGTGGTTGCAATAACTATGGCATTAACACCTTTAGTAAATATTATTAATGAAAAATTTATTATTCCAAGAGTTGGAATAAAAGAAAAAGCACAGGAAGTTGAACCTGATATTATTGAAGAAAAAAATCCTGTAATTATTGCCGGCTTCGGAAGGTTTGGAAGCATAGTAGGAAGATTTTTAAAGGCAAATGATGTTGGAACCACCGTTTTAGATCTTGACAGCGACCGGGTAGAACTTTTGCGCAAACTTGGTCGCAAGGTATATTATGGGGATGCAACAAGATACGATCTGTTAAAAAGTGCCGGTGCGGATGATGCAAAATTGATCATTATTACTCTTGATACTCCGGAAAAATGTGTGGCGTTGGTAAAAACCATTAAAAAACATTTTCCTAATTTACAGATCATGGTTCGGGCATACGACAGGCCCGATTCATTTCAACTGATGGATGAAGGCCTTTTGCATATTTACAGAGAAACACTTGATACATCATTGCGTATGGGAGTTGATGCACTTGCAATATTGGGACATCGCACATACAGAGCAACAAGGCTTGCAAGAATCTTCAGAAAACACGACGAGATGAATATGAAAAAACTCGCTGCAGTGCGTCACGACAGGAATGAATTTATTTCCACAGCAAAACAAACAATCTCTGAATTAGAAGAATATTTACTCGCCGATATGCGTGCTATCGATCTTAATAAGGATGAAGGCTGGGATGTAGAATCGCTTCGCGAGGAGGTGCAGAATATGCAATTTCCCGCACCGGGAAATTAATAATTTCATTTAATATTCCTTAAATCTAAACAATAAAAAAACCAACAATTATAGAATGAATTACCATGCTTTAATTGTTGGTTTAATGGAAGTAACATTTATTTTATGAGCGTTATATTTCCTTTAAAAGTTGTAGTTACTCCATTGGTAAATGTGAGTTCGGCAATAAAGGCATAAACACCTTCATTTAATTCTTTACCCGCCATAGTGCCGTCCCAACCCTCGTTTTCCACTCCCTCCGGAATATTCTCTTTATAAAAAATTAATTCTCCCCATCTATCAAAGATCATCATACTTTTAATCATGGTCAGGTTATATCCGTAAGCGAAAAAATAATCATTTATATTATCCCCATTTGGTGTAAATGTATTTGGAATGAATACACCATTACCCGGATTTGGCAATACCGTTACAAACATATTATCGCTAGCAATACATCCATTTTCATTTATTGAGTTTATAGTATATGTAATTGTTTCAAGAGGATATGCGTTTGTGGTTGGGCAATAATCGCAAATTATCTGAGTAGGCGGAGTCCATAAATAATCGCCACCTGCTTCGCTATATAAAACTGCAGGCTCACCGGAATAAATTGTGGTATCGCCCCATGCATCCGCAAAGTTTTGATCAACACTTATAAAAACGGATGAGGAAGAAGTACATCCATTTGCATCAGTATAGATATAATCAATTTGATATGGACCGCCAACTCCCGCAGCAGCAGGATCGAAAGTAGTGCCTGACATACCTATACCTGAGTAAATTCCTCCGTAGGGTGAGGCGTATAAAGTAAAAGGAATATCTTCCAAACAAACAATATCGTCGATCGGGAAATTAATTACAGGTAAAGGATTAACAATAAGATTTGTTGTAATTATAGAATCACAACCGTTTGTGGTTATATAACTACTTAAATAAGTTCCGCTGGTATTTACAGAAATTCCACCTGGAAGTAAATAAGTATCACCTTCACAAATTTGTGCATCAATAACGGGAAAATAAACTGGATCAACTGTAATTGTGGTTGTAATTACAGAATCACAATCGTTAACTGTTGGAAGTGTGGTAACATAAACACCTGCAGCACCAGTTGTTGTGCCATCAGGTAATGTATAAATATCTCCTGAACAAATAGAAACAGCAATGGGAACTGCAAAGTTTGGAAATACCATCAAATTAGTTGTGATAACAGAATCACATCCTGCTGCAGTAATTAAATTTGTGATATAAGTACCCATTGCACCTGTAACTGTTCCATCAGGTAAAACATACGTTTCTCCCGAACATATTGCCACATTTTGTGAATATGCATACACGTCATTAACATCGAGAATTGTTGTAATAATAGAATCACAACCATATGGAGTTGGAAAATTCAAAACGTAGGTTCCTGATATTCCGGTTGCGGTTCCATCCGGTAAAATATAAGTATCGCCACCACAGATTGCTGCATTAACTGTTGTGGAAAATGCAGTATGAACTGCCAAATTTGTGGTGATAATGGAATCGCAACCTGCTGCGGTTAAAAAATTATTTATATAAGTTCCGGTAGCAGTAACAATTGTTCCATCTGGCAAGGTATAAGTTATATCATCACAAATATCTGCGTCAATTATTATATCATATGTAGGATAAATAACAACTGTTACATCAAATGTTGCAACTCCGCAATATAAACTGGTTACTGTATTAGTTATTGTATAAGTTCCGGGAGCGGAGGCACTAACGAATATAGTTCCCGTGGCAGCATTAAAAGATAATCCGGGTGGTGATGCTGTGAATGTTCCCGGAGTTCCGCCGCCTGGAAATATCGGAGATTTATCCGGTTCATCCACACAATATGGAGCACCTAAGTAAGAAAAGTCTGCAATAGGATCTTCCCCGACAATTAAGGTGAAGGCGGAAGGAATACAATCAATTACAGCACCGTTTGTAATAACATAAGTTCCCGGTTCTGATAGACTTAGATCTATCTCTCCGGTAACATCATCAATTATAAGCCCTGTTGGAGTTGCGGTAAAAATTCCGGTGTCGGCACCGGGATCAATTATTGGAAATGGATTGGGTTCGTCCTGACAATATATAGAATCGGGATACGAAAAATCTCCTGCAATTACCCCTACAAAATCGTAGAGATAAACAAAAATATTTTGCCGCATATTGCGGGCATTTGTAAACGGCGAATGCCATCCGCTAACTGTCATGCTTCCAAATATTATGCAGCCGGCGCCCCAATGTTTTTCAGCCGCGGCTATATTGGTTGAAAAAGCATCCTTAACCAGAGTGGTTAGACAAGTCCCGGTAATTTTAGCGTGTGTAAATGATGTTCCTGTCCATGAAGTACCGGCCGGAGTATAGGGTCCAAGAAAAATTGGATGAGTAACAACTGCTGCGACACAATTTGACATATAAACGCCGGGGGTATAGTCGAGCAATGTTCCATCGAATCCGAAATTAATATCTCCTCCTTCGTTAGGAGCAGCATTTAAAAAAAGAGAGCCCCCATTATAAACCCAATTTTCAATTGTTGCCATATTAAGCAAAAGGAAGTCCTTTAGATCGATCGCATGATTATCACCTCCTTCCAAAAAAACAAATTTTGAAGTTGGCCCAAAGGCAACTGCAGGATCAACAGAGGTAAAGTAACCGGAATTCCATCCTCCTACCCCAAAAACATTATCCATTTCAGTGATATTGGTATTGAGCACCGGGCACCAGGTCCAGGGTTCAGGGGCTGTTCTGCGAATATACCATGCCTCTGTAGCTTGTGAAAAACCCGTATAGGTACTCACAATGGCAATGATAATCAATAGGCCTTTGCGTATAGTGTGCATTATAGTTTTGCTTTCCGGGGGATTGGTTAAGCGAAATCAGGAACTAAAATAAGCAAAATTCCTCCAAACAACATAAGTTGTTAGTTTTATTTATTTCATTTGAATTTGCCTTAGGTAATTATAGAGGAATAATAATGGTGCAGGCTAGTTGAATTATGCGTTTATTGTATGTTATTAATTACTTAATAATTAGAAAGAATAAATCAGAAAGAATAAATTTCGGTACAAAAAAAACCCTGCAATTAAATTGCAGGGTTTTTATAATTAATAAGTTCTTATTGCACTACCACTTTTTCAGTTTCAACAAATTTGCCATTATAAAATTCAATTAAATAAATTCCTTTTGCGCGATCTGATAAATCAATTTGTTCAGTAAAAATATTTACGTCATTTAATTTAGTGGACGAATAAATTATTTCTCCAACAAGATTGCGAATAAGAAAATATTTATCCGATGGCTCATCAGAATAATAATACAAGTCAAATTTTCCAAAATTCGGATTCGGATAAACTGACATCTCATTACTTTCCACTACAGTTTGAACATCCCTTAATCCGCCCACAGTACAAGGATCAACCTGTGCTTTAAATGCACAATTCGCGGAAGCTTGAAAACCTACATTCAGGCGAACATAATTTTCTGCTTCATAAAGTACATCATTACTCGATAACCCCGAAATTGTTGCGGTGGAGGCAATATAATCGCCATTCAAATAACCTTTTACTCCTGTATGTACACCTGAGAGGGTTGTAGCTATGGGACAATTCACTGTAAAAAAATGGTAATAATATTTGCCTTCATGAGTAACTCTTATTTTATATGTTCCTGTTGCATAACCTGACAACGATTCAGTAAAAACAAATATCTCACGGTAATAATTTGAAGTCGCAACCCAATCCATATCTTCCAAAATAACTCCGGCACTTGAGATTATGTCCACATCAAGATCATCGCCCTCAAAAAAATCGCGCATAGCAACACTTATCATCAACACTTCCGCAGTTGTAAAATGGTTTGAAAAATTTACCGTTTCGTTACTACCTGATTCATATTCCGGGCAAGTT
>JAYSYX010000293.1:0-26241 GCA_043727235.1 Bacteroidota bacterium | reverse complement strand
TTTTAAAGCGGAGGAAAAAAATCTTGATCTCGTTCTTACAATTGATGAGAGTGTGCCTGTTGCAGTGGCCGGAGATCAGCTTCGCGTGAATCAAATATTATTAAATCTGATAAGTAATGCCATCAAATTCACTCAAAAAGGGGAGATAAGAGTCACGGTAAAATTAATTGATATTATTGATGAAAAAGCGCGTATATTTTTTAGTGTCCGCGATACCGGTATTGGAATAGGGCAGGATAAATTAAATTCCATATTCGATAGTTTTACGCAGGCAAATATAGATACAACCCGTATTTATGGTGGTACGGGATTAGGCCTTGCAATTGTAAAAAAATTAATAGATATGTTGCATGGCGCCATTATGGTAAAAAGCAAATTAAATGAAGGAAGTGAATTTATCTTTGAAATAGATTTTGCAGTACCGAAAGATTATTTGGTGCAGGAGCAACGTATACTGCAAAACAAAGCAGTGGAAGAAATATCGGATGTTGGAGATTGTAGAATTTTACTTGCGGATGATCATCCCATCAATCAATTGGTAACAAGTGAGCTTTTAAAACATATCTGGAAAAATGTGCATATTGATCTTGCAGAGAACGGGAAACTGGTATTGGAAAAGTTAAAGACACTACAATATGATCTTATATTGATGGATGTTCAAATGCCGGAATTAAATGGCTTGGATGCTACCAGAGCAATACGAAAAATGGAAGGCGCTGTTTCTAAAATTCCGATTTTAGCTTTTACTGCGTATGCCACCACAGGTGAGGCCGATAAATGTCTGGAAGCGGGAATGGATGATTATATTTCCAAGCCTGTAAGTCCTGATATTTTATGTAAAAAGATTATTGAAGTGCTCAGTTCTAAAGGGTATTTTACAGGTGAAAGAATGCAGAAACTTGTAGCAGTTTCACCCGAAGCGAAAATAGATCTTGAATATTTTCATACTATAACCGAGGAGGATATGGATTTGAAGATCAAAATGATGCGTATACTTTTGGATGAGACCCCGGAGGAAATTGCCCAGCTACTACAGTACCTGAATGCCGAAAACTGGGACGGCGTGAGAGCTGTAGCGCATAAAATGAAGTCGGGTCTGCAGTTTCTTGGTTTGAATGAAATGCTTGAACTGGTGAAAAGTATAGAGGTCTCCGCCAAAGAAAAAACCAATCTCCATCTATTGCCGGAAAAAATTAATACTGTAGTTTTGTCCTGCCGGTCGGCTTTGGATCAATTAAAAACCGAATTATCTAAAATACAAGCACAATGAAAAACAAACAATACAGAATTTTTCTCGTAGATGATGACACGAAACATTTGATCATGCTTAAGAACCACCTTGAGAAAAAATCGGAGTATGAAATAAAGGTGAATATATTTTCCAATGGCGAAAATTGTCTGGATAAAATGCATGAGAATCCGGATGTAATCATTTTGGATTATTACCTTGATGGTATTAAGGCAGATGCGGCAAATGGTTTGGAAATTTTAAAGAAAATAAGAGTTTCCAACCCAGATACCTATGTAATTATGATGAGTGGCCAGGATGACCTTAAGGTTGCAGTAGACACCATTGACCATGGAGCGTATGATTATATCATTAAGGGAGAAAGTGCTTATGTGCGTGCACAAATGATAATAGATCATATTATTGAAAATATTAATGCCGCAATATGGAAAAAAAATATGCGTTTGCGTGAATTGGCAATGATAACCGGTTTTATTTTATTGGGTTGCGGATTAATTGCCATTGCTTTATATGACATGGGTATTTTTGATTAACAAAGTTTAACCTCTTTTCAGCAAACTTTTTATAATACATCGCCATCCCATATCGTTGTATCTATTAATATGGATCATATGTATAAAACGCCTAACGATGCGCTTGCCAGACTTTCTGTTGATGAATTTAAAAATGCAGAAAAAACGCCTTTTATAATTGTATTGGACAATGTGCGCAGTCTGAATAATATAGGTTCTGTTTTTCGCACCGCGGATGCATTTTTATTACGCGGAATTTGTTTGTGCGGTATCACTGCCAAACCTCCACACAGAGATATAGAAAAAACTGCTTTGGGCGCAACGGAAACTATTTATTGGGAATATTTTGATCATACTGTTGATGCTGTTAAAAAATTGAAACAACTCGGATATAAAATTCTTGCAATTGAACAAACAAGTAAAAGTGTTATGTTGAACGAATTTGAACCGGAGAAGGAAGAAAAATACGTTTTTATTTTCGGCCATGAAGTAACGGGGGTGAGTGATGAAGTTTTAGAACTCTGCGATAATTGGGTGGAAATTCCTCAATTTGGCACTAAACATTCGTTGAATATTTCGGTGAGTGTAGGGGTTGTTGTGTGGGATATCTACAATAAATTTAAGCGGGCGCTTATTTCGTAAATCGTGAATCCGAAATATTCCGCATCACTTAGACCCCACTGAAAAAGTGGGAGTCTCACCTGGCGTCGAAGCAAACTCATTACTCATAACTCATCACTCATTTTCGTGAATCGCGAGTCCGAAATGTCCGCATCATTGAGACCCCCACTGAAAAAGTGGGAGCCTCACCTGGCGTCGAAGCAAACTCATTACTCATAACTCATCACTCATTTTATGATGCGCAGTGTAAGTCTCAATCGGAGTATTCTCACCTCCCACTTGTCCTCCATAGCTTTAGCGAAGGAGGACCACTCACCACTCCCTACTTGTTCTCTTTCAGCCCCTCATAATACTGCATATCCTGCACAAACTGATTCACTGCGTTTTTACCTTCGAGCATGAAGATCATATTGCCTTTTTCAGTTTCAATGATTCGTTTTTTGCTGTCGTAACTAAAAATTTCTGCATTGAGATCTTCCCGTGAAGTGAATAATTTTAATTGGTTCCTTTTGTAGTGAATATAAATAAAATCCTCGCTAGGAGTTAGAAAATACAATGTGAAATAATCACCACCACTTCTTTTTCCGAATTCAGCATAACATTTTATGTGCTGATTAAATGCCTGATCACCGAACCAAATTAATTGTCCATCCGAACCTGTTGTGTGAAATGATCTTGTATTGGGATCCCAAATCATTTTAATTCCCGACATAAATATTGTGGCAGGAAAATCTCTGGGTTTTTCCAGATATCCTTTGGAGGTGGCATCATCTATTAATCGCGCAGCTTGTTTTGGATCAGCAAGATCGTTGATGGCAGCAATTAATTGTGTTTCAATATTATAATCAATGGGTGTAGCTCCTGCATCAGCATTGGAAGTGAACAACATCGAACCCAATTTTTTTAATAATTCATCCGGCAATGGAATTTCAAAAGTTACGGAAGCATCCATTTTATATTGATCACTATTTGGACGTTTTATAATTGTTCCATATGCTTTTGTATCACAGAGATCCGTTTTTAATCCCATTTTTAATCGCCCTTCCGCAAATAATGCACCTGTTTTATCATTATATTTCATTATGGAACCGCGCTCTGTCGGATCATCCAATTTTCCAAGATTTCCTAAATAATAGGTTTGATCAGTTTCATTATAATATCCCTGACCACGGGCAGAAAACAGTGTTGCATCATTAATAGCAACTTTTCTTGCCATGATAGTGGTGTATAGTGCAGCTGTATCGTTATATCTGAAAATACCTGCATAAACAGAATCGTTTTTTTCTGTTACGGCATCATTTAAGCTGAAAATAGGTTTTTTAGGATCTACATAAGAATCTATTCTGAACCAATCAGTCCTGTAATTTAAAGAATCGGTAACATTGAGTTTTACATATCCTTTATATTTTAAAAATTGATCGCGACTATAAAGTTCAACGGCGCCTTTATATTTTACTTTATCTTCCAAAACAAAATTTGCAGTATCTGATATGTACCCTTTTGCCATCATATAATGATTGGTAACTTCCATAATAGAATCCACTTCCTTTATGACCATAATTTGTTCTATCGGAATTATCTGCTTTTTATTTTGAGGTGTAATGTAATCGTATTTACCATTTCCACTCATATTCAATCGTCCTTGAATATTTACCAGACAGTCGTGCAGGTTATGATAAAAATTCAGGGTATCACCTACAATTTTTGCATAATAAAGAGTACCCATTTTAGCTCCCTTTTCAATGTATACTTTTCCACTATCAGGAATCACATGCACGTCAGCAATTTTAATTAATGGAACTCCCTCTGCATTTAACTGATAAGTATTTAAATTGAATTTACCTTCTTTTGCCTGGAATACAAGACTGTCCTGGCCTCCATTAGTAGAATAAAAATTAGAATATTCTTTTGTTGAATTAAAATAAACCGTTCTTTCATCCATTACCCAGTCAAAAACGTTCATATCTGTTTTATATTCATTATAGGGTAATTCCGTCATAATGGTGTCGTAATTAGCTTTAAAATGGCCGATGCGTTTTTTATAATCCACATCCATATTTACATTATCTAATTTTAATGCAACCAGGTCGGGTGTAACCTGACCAATAGAAACTGACGCCGTGTCAGCTTTTGAATTATTAGCCAAATAATTAAATTGATTTGAATTCATTTTCACTTCCCCCCAGATCATAGTGCCATCTCCTTTTAAACCTTTAGAAGTTACAATGGAAGTTCCTTTTAATGTGGATGCTCCTTCATACATATCAAAAGGTTTTATACCCTGCTCCACTATCATCTGATCTTCATATGGCAGCCATCTTGTTTTAACTCCGGTATTGGAGGATTGAGGAAATTGAACGCCGCTTTCGGTTTTTGCAACTATAAAATCATCAACATTTGCCAATGTAGAATCCGGGAAGAAAATAATATCCTTTGATTCGGAATGAGATGCCATAAAATCAATAGCTCCTGAGCCTCTGAATCCTTTATTGCTAAGTGTGATATTTCCATTATATCTGCCCAATTTTCCGTAGGTAGGATATCCACCGGCAGGAGTAACTGCTTTAAATCCAAGTGATCTGTCGTCCTGCAATTTTAAGGCCTCCCTGAAATCGGGAAAAATCCCGGCTGAGACCATCGTGCCATCAAACTTCACCTTTCGAAAATCGAGTGAATCGGAACTTTCCAGAGTAAACGGATCCAGTTTAAAGAAAAACCGCTCTTTATCGTAAACATCATTAAAAATCTGGGGCTTCTGATAATCAGCGATCGAAAAATCGTAGGTTGTGAAAATGGAATATTCAGGATATTTTACTTTACTGGATTTATTGTTTGTTTTATCAATTTGCAATCGACCTGAAGTAACACTGATATTTGTTTTTACAGGCAGATAAAGTGAATTCCCCATATCGTCGATCTCTGTGGATTCAACATAGAGTATCATGGAATCCACCTTATTCATTTTAATATTAAATGTATCGTAACTAAAATAAAAATTCTGACCTTTAAAATCTATATTACCAGAAACAATAAGACCATCGAAAAGCATGTCGCGATTCTTTTTGAGGGTTAATTTATCGTCCAGCGGATATATCAAAACAAACTGCGAATCACTCAAATAAAATTGTTGAACACCACTTATATTCAGATCGTAATTTGTAAGATTTAATGTTGCATTTGAGCCTTTGGTTAAAGATGGAATAGTTATGATATCATAATCTGTTTTTCCCGTAGATGCGGTTACATAATTAAAGGTTTTTTGTTTCACATAAACCAATTCATTTTCTTTATCATAAAAAATAAATCCCTCTTCCACCAATTGCAATAATAAACTTTGAACTCCATCTACGGTTAGGGTGGGATTGAGGTCCTTGGCAAGCGCAAGTGTTGGAATAACACGTGTTTTGTAGGTTTCGCTATACCGCTTTATTTTTACCAATGGCTGGTAAGTGGAAACTCCTCGTACCCTGTCAAAAAGTTTATTGCTGAAAAGATCCTGACTTTCGAACCAACTCATTTTATTTCCGGCACCTTCAATATTCTTTAGATTAATTATTGTATCACTTAGGGCCCAATTTAGGTTGTCTACCTTTGCATCTACCTTATGATAGGAGCTGTAAAACATTAAACTGGAAAAACCTTCATCCTGTCTGGTGATATTCATTGTGCTCAACATTCCATCGTATTTTATGGATACATCATGGTGATAAATAGAATCGGTTTTTGCCACGCGTATAATAATTTCTGCATCTTTTGAATAAATAGAAGTAGCAGGTTCAATTAAAAATGTTTTTGATTTTGCCAGTACTGCCGGTTTCCCTTTTGGATCTTTAAAACTCATTTCAGCAAGAGTACTGTCATCTCCGCTGCCGATAATTTGCCCTCCTTTAAGAAAAAATCCTCCCTTATAATCCACATTAACCATAATATCTTTTACCGTTAAAGTTTTATCGTAGGTTCTGAACTGAGGATAATCGCTTTTTGAAGGTTCATTGTTTGTGATTAATCGGTCCTGCAACAAACCGGGAAGTGGTTTTGTAAACATTCCGCCAAAATACAAACTGGCTGTGTCGGCACTGTATTCACTTGTTTCAGTATTGATCTTGTAATTTGTAAGTTTGGCATAGGTAACCGTAGAATCTAATCCTGCACGTCCCCATCCAACAATTCCGCCGCTACCTTTCCATTCCTTATCAAGTGGAAAATAAATACCCTTTGTATCGTTCAGAATCAAAGTATCGCCCTTGGTATAGGCAAAAATTCCGGTGGAGGGGAAATGCACCTCAGGTATATTACTATTGAGTTTGAATTCATATTCAAAAGAGGTGTAACACCATGTTTTTGTAGGTGTATCGTTAAGGGCATTTTTTTCAAAAAATGATGCTGAAAATTCGAGAAAGTGATTGTAGGTGGAATAACTGCCCTTTTTTGAATTGTCTAGAATTGTATTACAGATGTCCATCCACTCCGTATATCGTTCCATAAGCTGGCCAGATTTGGCAAAAGCCACCGTTGCATTCAAAACGGCCACAAATTGTGGCATGGGTTTCATTTTTCGTTCGAGCATTTTGTTGCTCAAATTAATAACCAGATCAAGTTGCTCCGGAATTATATTTCCCGATTCAACCATTTTGGCAAACCTTTCATAACTGTCTTTGCCTATCTCATTATTATTTGCACGCATGAACTCGCTCAATTCCTTTAAAAATTGATCCTGTTCCGACGAAAAGGAGGTAAGTTGTGAAAAACCCTGTGAAATGGTTAAAACTGATATTAATAGAACAAAGATTCTTTTCATGCCGTTAAGTTAATGTACTAGAGTTAAAGTGGGGTAGGTTGCTAACGAAAAAAAAGTGGAGAAATTACCGGATTAACAGTTTTTAATTAAGTTTTTTTCCACATTTACTTCACGCATTTTGAAATACAGCGCATATCCAATCATTTTTACTGCGTGTGGATATTAAATTGAAAAAATAATTATTTGCCTCCTTGATCACGTCATTAATATCATTTTCCAAAATGCCGCTAACAATTAACAAACCACCCTTATTAAGAGTTCTGAAAAACAAAGGAATATTATCAATGATGATGGGTTTGTTGATATTGGCTAGAATAATATCGAATTGTTTTCCATCCATCAGATCAATTTCACCCAATTCTACTGATATCTGGTCATAAATATCATTAAGTTTAATATTGTCAAGAGTATTCTGATATGCCCATTCATTATTATCAACTGCAAATACATGCCGGGCATTTTTTTTAATGGCAAATATTGCTAATACCCCTGTTCCGCATCCGGCATCACAAACAAGCTTATTTTCAAAATTCAATCCTAACATTTCTTCTACCAATAAATAAGTCGACTCATGATGTCCGGTGCCAAAACTCATCCTTGGCTCAATTAATATTTCATATTCTATATCCTTATTTTCAGGGTGAAAAGGCGCTCTGATCAGACATGTATCGGCGACCGTTATCGGGTGAAAATTTTTCTCCCATTCCTCATTCCAGTTTTTGTCTTCGAACATTTTTTGCGACCAGGTGAATATAAATTTTTGTTGAAGATCTGCTAAATAGGTTTCCATATCTGCGATCATATTTTTTTCTTCCTCAATATATGCACTTAATTGATTTACATTTTGCTCGAAGGTATCAAAACCTTTTTCCGACAATAAAGCCATTAATATTTCAGCAGTTTGTTCGTCGGCACTTGTGAAACTATATTCGAGGTAATTCATTGTTAATTTTTAGAATAGATGCTTTTAAACTATCCTCAAAAGGATCTAATTTATTAAATAGCAGTAATTATTTGAAAAAAATCATCTGCAGAAAGACTGGCACCGCCAACCAATCCGCCATCAATATCTTCCTGCGAAAACAGGGAGTTTGCATTAGAAGGTTTTACACTTCCGCCATATAAAATCATACAATTTTCAGATGTGTGTTCTCCAAATTTGTCCCTCAGCGTTGTGCGAATAAATTGGTGCATTTCCTGTGCTTGTTCCGGCGAAGCAGTGAGTCCGGTTCCAATTGCCCAAACAGGTTCGTATGCGATAACCACCTTATTAATTTCCTCTTCTGAAAGTGAGAATAACGATTCCTCTAATTGTATTTTTATTGTTTCAAAATGATTTCCGGTATTGCGTTCCTCTAAACGTTCACCACAACAAAAAAGCGGTTGTAACTGATTTTGAATTGCCGATCTGATTTTTTTGTTTATAATATCATTTGATTCTTTATAGATATCTCTTCGCTCGCTATGTCCAATTAATACAAATTTGCATCCTATGCTTTGCAACATTTTACCTGATATTTCTCCGGTAAATGCACCTTCCTGATTTTCATTAATATTTTGCGCGCCAAATTGGATGAAAGTATCTCCAAATTTATGAATCAAACTATCAATAAAAAGAAAGGGTGCCGCAATGTAAATAGAATTATTAATTTCCGCAGAATTAATTTTTTCTGATAAAACTGCTATCATCTCCTCGGCTTCCTGCATCGTTTTATACATCTTCCAATTACCCGCTATTATTTTTTTGCGCATTGATATAATTTTAGTATTGGTTATTCTTTTGTTCAAGGAATTTTAGTCATGATCAGGGATTATTTTAAGTTAACGCCAAATTATCAATTATCAATTATCAATTGTCAATTATCAATTGTCAATTATTATCTATTTGTGTATAAATATCAACTGCCCTTTCCTATATTTCTCACTCAATTCATAAATAGATGTTAAAATTTTAATATCAATATTATTTAATTCTAAGTTTCGTCTCTGCATTACCTCCTTTGCAACAGCGAGAGCATCTTTTAATTTATAGGTATCAAAACCTTTTGCACCGCCCCAGCTATAAGAAGGAATAAAATTTCTTGGAAATCCGTCGCCAAAAATATTTGAATTAACCCCAACAACAGTTCCTGTATTAAACATAGTATTTATTCCACACTTGGAATGATCTCCCATAATTAATCCGCAAAATTGAAGGCCTGTGTCAAAAAAACGTTGTGTTACATAATCCCACAGTTTCACTTCGGCATAATTATTTTTAAGATTGGAATTATTGGTATCAGCACCTAGATTGCACCATTCGCCTATAACACTGTTTCCCAAAAAACCATCATGTGCTTTATTGCTGTAACCCGTTATTATCGAATTATTTATTTCGCCACCTACTTTACAATGCGGGCCAATTGTGGTAGCACCATAAATTTTTGCACCCATTTTTATAACACTGAACTCTCCAATTGCCAAGGGTCCGCGCAACATGGATCCCTCCATTATTTCTGCATTCTTTCCAATATAAACAGGCCCTGTTTTGCTATTAATTATGCAGCCTTCAACTATAGCACCTTCTTCAATAAAAACAGCATTTCCAATACTTGTGTTTGTTGCAGAAACTGTTTGTGATTTTTTATTTTTTGTTAAACGGTCGAAATCATCTCTGAGCACAGCATCATTATTGACAAATAAATGCCAGGTTCGGCTTATGCAAATAATATTTTCATTGTAATTAACAACTGTAAATGTTTTAGCATGTTCAGTTAAACTCATTCCCGAAAAATATTTTTCAGAAGAACGCAAAACAAGAATTTCGTTATTCTGCATTAAAACTTCGCCTGTCTTCAAATCATTGATCGCTGCGCAAATTTTGGTGTCGGGTATCAATCCGCCGAAAATGTAAATATTATCTTCAGTATAATTTGCCGGAAATTTTTCCGAGAGGTAGGTTTCAGTGAGGTATGAAATATTCGTTTGTAATGAGTCTATCCATTTTTCGCGGATAGTGTCAATACCTATTCTTAAATCTGCAATTGTGCGGGTAAAGGTGAGCGGTAATAATTGCTGCCATCTTTTGTCATCAAATAAAATGAAATTACTCATGCAGCAAAATTAAATGAAAAACCCCTTCCATGTATTAAACATGAAAGGGGCTGTATGCATTTTTATGATAATTATTTTTTACCGTATCGTTTGTTGAATTTCTCAATACGACCTGCGGTGTCGAGCATTTTCTCCTTACCCGTAAAAAACGGATGACTTTGGTTAGAGATCTCCAACTTGATGAGTGGATACTCATTTCCATCTTCCCATTTCATGGTTTCTCTGGTATTTGCTGTTGATTTACCTAACCAGGCTGTGTCAACGCTGAAGTCCTTAAAAATTACGGTTCTGTAATTATCCGGATGAATTCCTTTTTTCATTGCTTTATAAATTAAAGGTGCAAAATTAACCTTTTCTTATCGTTATAAGAAATAATTTATTGAAATTTTCCGATTAATATTGTAGTGTCAATGAAACTAATGGTATGAAATGGCGCAAATTTAACGGAAATCAGATCGTACGACCTATTCTTGAGGAGGTTAAAGAAACCCTTGAACGCGAGATAGCGGCAGGGTACAAATTGAAGGTTTGTATCGGTTCCGACTCGCAGGTATATGGAAAAGTGATCGAGTTTGGAACGGTTATCGTCTTCCTTCGTGAAGGCAGAGGCGGGTTTATGTACATTGCTAATGAAAGCAGCACCCAAAAAATGACCTTAAAAGAAAGGTTATTATTTGAGGTTTCACGCTCCATCGAAATCGCTTATGAGCTCTGTAATCTGCTGGATGAATATCATGTGGACCTTGAAGTGCACGCTGATATCAATACTAATCCCGGTTTTCAGTCCAATCTGGCTCTGCATGAGGCGATGGGCTATATTTTGAGTATGGGATTCGTTTTTAAGGCAAAACCGGAGTCTTTTGCATCTTCCAGTTGTGCCAACAAGGTGGTTTAAGGGATCGTGATTCGTCAATCGTGAAGCGTGAGTCCGGCACTGCGAACATTGGAACATTTGATTCTGACTATAAACTTTTTTCGCAATCGGAGCAAATTCATTTCGTGAATCGTGAGGCGTGAATCGTGAATCCGGCAACTGCTACCATTGGAGCCTTGGATTTTGACCATAAACTTTTTCCCTGGTCGGAGCATTCTCACCACTCATTTATCCGCCGTAGCTTTAGAAAAGGTGGACCATTGACCATTCACTATCCAAAGCCGTGGTTGTGTGTTTTTCACCAACCACTGAGGGGGTTGGCTCATAAAGCGTGAATCGTGAATTCGGCCTTTATCATTTTAACACAGACTAAAGTCCGTTGTTACAAGATGGATCGTCCATTCAGGACTGACGTTGTAAGCAAACAAAACCAATAATTTTTATTTTTTAATTAATTCAGCCACCTTTTTTTTATCCCTTTTTTAATCCGCTTGATCCGCGTCATCCGCGTTCCCTGGGTTGGCTGTTATTGAAGACTAATTTCTAATTTTAAAGGGATGGAGAAGAAAGAATGACATCCAAATACTCCAGAATTTCCTCTTTTCCCTGCCTGTTTTCTGCCGAAGAAACGAATATCGGAGGTAAGGTTTCCCAGTTTTCGGCAAGTTCCTTTTTGTAAAGTTCGATATTCTCGGCTATCGGCTTTTTTCTGCGGTCGGCTTTGGTGAAGATTATGGCAAATGGAATTTGATCCTCGCCGAGCTTATTCGTGAATTCGAGATCTATTTTTTGAGGAGGTACTGCCGCATCAATTAGCTGAAACACGCATAATAATTGGTCGCGCATAATAAGATAACCATTTATCATCTTTTCCCATTCACCTCTTTTTTCCCTGGAAACCTTGGCAAAACCATAACCGGGAAGGTCAACCAAATTCCATGTTTTGTTAATGAGGAAATAATTAATAGTTTGTGTTTTTCCGGGTGTGGAACTGGTTTTTGCGAGGTGATTGTGGTCGGTAAGCATATTGATAAGCGACGATTTTCCTACGTTCGACCTTCCGATAAAGGCAAACTCGCCCATATCCTGAGAAGGACATTTTCTTACATCCACAAAACTTCCCGTGTAAACTGCTGTTTTAATTATCACAATGCAAAAATAGGTTTAAAGGACGCAGCAATGGTGTGGAGTTAGTAATTAGCATGTCGAAACAGGATTATTCACCGTAAATTTGCAAAACAATGTCAGAAAGTGTAACCCCGTACAAAACGGAGGAAGGAAAGAAGGAACAGGTAAAAAGTATGTTCAATAATATAGCCGGTCGTTACGATCTTTTAAACCGGGTATTATCGTTAGGAATTGATGTATATTGGCGCAATAAGGCCATTAAAGCACTTAAAAAGTATCATCCTGAACATATACTGGATGTTGCCTGCGGAACAGGAGATTTTACCATTGCTGCACTAAAAGCGAATCCTAAAAAGGTGACAGGAGTTGACATTTCAGAACAAATGTTGGAGGCCGGCAGAAAAAAGATCATCCAAAAAAAATTAAGCGATAAAATTGTTCTTATAACGGGAGATTCAGAGGACTTGCAGTTTGAAGAGAATGCTTTTGATGCGTGTACTGTTGCATATGGAGTTCGGAATTTTGAAGATCTGCAAAAAGGGATCAATGAAATTTATCGCGTAATAAAGCCAGATTCACCAATTATTATTTTAGAATTTTCGAAACCCAGGGTATTTCCTGTAAAACAATTGTATAATTTTTATTTTGGCACAATACTTCCGGTGATAGGCCGTTTAGTTTCCGGCGATGCAAGAGCATACACATATTTGTTTGAGTCGGTTTCCCGGTTTCCGGAAGGAGATGCATTTATGGTCTATTTAAAAAATGCTGGATTTAAAAATTGTTCGTGTAAAAGATTAACATTCGGAATATGTTCGCTCTATTTAGCAGAAAAATAATAATTGTATTTCTTTTTTTTCTACCTTTTTTAGGCAAGGCACAATTTAATGTGACGGAATATGAGAACAGGTTTTCTATTAAACCATATCATTTCGGAATTTCATTGGGGTATAACAGCTCCGATTTTAAAATTACCTACAGCGATCAGTTTATCAATCACGATTCTATTTTAATTGCAGAATCAACAACGGGTCCGGGTTTTAATCTCGGCATTATTGCTAATTTAAGAATTGGTAAATATCTTGACCTGCGTTTTATTCCGGGATTATCGTTTGCCGAAAAGAATTTTGATTATTCATATAAAGATGAGTCAACATCATCCCAAACGATCGAATCTATTTATCTCACTTTTCCTTTTGATGTTAAATTTAAAAGTGCTGCATATAAGGATATGAAAGTATATGTAATTGGAGGTGCTCAGTTTTTATACGATCTCGGTTCAAATGCAGAAGCCCGAAATGCTGAAGAACTAGTAAAAATAAAAGCAAGTGACCTTACTGTTGATTATGGTTTAGGAATGGAATTTTATTTTCCCTATTTTATTTTCAGTCCTGAAGTAAAAATTTCAAACGGACTATTTAATTTACATAAACTAGATCCTAACCTCCAGCAAAGTAATGTGATGGATAAAGTGTTTTCGAGAACTTTGTTGTTTTCGATACATATTGAAGGGTAGGGGGATATAGGACGGACCTACGACATAGGACATATGATAGAGGACATATGATATAGGACATATGAGATAGGACATATGACATAGGACATAGGACAACTGGTTTTTTTAATTTCGAAGAAATTAAAACTCAGAACTCATTTCGTGAATCGTCAAGCGTGAATCGTGAGTCGGGCTCAACTAAAGATTGGACCTATTGATTAAGACGTTAAATTATTTTCCAAGTTGAAGTATATTCACCACTCACTATTCACCACTCACCCCTGGATCGGAAGTTATAGTCCAACTCGGAGCAAACTCATCACTCATTTCGTGAATCGTCAAGCGTGAGGAGTGAGTCCGGCACAAATTACATCGGAGCTTTGGATTTTGACCATAAACTTTTTTCCAGATAAGAGTATTCTCACCACTCCCCATTCACCACTCACCCCTGGATCGGAAGTTATAGTCCAACTCGGAGTAAACTCATCACTCATTTCGTGAATCGTCAAGCGTGAGGCGTGAGTCCGGCACAAATTACATCGGAGCTTTGGATTTTGACCATAAACTTTTTTCCAGATAAGAGCATTCTCACCACTCCCCATTCACCACTCACCCCTGGATCGGAAGTTGTAATCCAACTCGGAGTAAACTCATCACTCATTTCGAAGAACTTCTATGGAAAAAATAAACCATTTTCAATCCCCCTCCAAAACCACCGCCAATGCGGGTGTTGATTCTTTCTTCCCGAGCTTCGTTGATGTAACCGTCGGTGAAAATTACTTTGTTTTCGGGGAAGGTAAAACGATAACTGAGGAATGGTGTAAAGGCCATAAATCCTATTGCATCAATTTTATCAAACATTAATATTTTTCGAACACCAATTGTTGCAATATAATTATTGTTTGCATTTACGATATAATCCGTTTTTAATTCTGTTGTATCTCCGGAATAAAAGTAATCACCTGATTGTCGGTTGAATGCTATTCCCAAACAAGGTTGCCATTTGTAATTTGTTATAAAAACATCGGCACCAATTACATATCCCAACCCATTAAAATCGGCATAGGTTAATCCCATATAAATATTAAATCTGTTTTTGAATTTATATTCCGCAATAATTCCCCCATCACCAACAGCAGTTTTATACCCTATAACCGCACCAAATCCGAAGTTTGATCTATCCTGCGAAAAAACAACGGAATTAATAAGCAGCAATAAAATTGTAAGGTTACTTTTCATGATTTCTTCCTCAGGATAAAGATATAATATTTATTTCATGTTAATCTTAGTCGCTCGAAGAGTGCCCCAGCAATGACTTCACAAGGATGTATTAAAATTAAAATGCCGCGAATAATTAAAATTAATTCTAATATTATCCGGAAAAGAAAAATGGAGAGACGCTGCTGGTTTTGGAGTTGCCAGCATTAAATTTACATATAAATAGTAATGGGGTGATTATACTCCTACGCCCTGCTTAAAATTTGTTCAAAAACATCATACTTTCCACCGGCCTTATTGTTCGGTTTACATATTTTGCATTTGGCTTTTTGTTGTAGTAATTTTCTATTTCCCCCTTCACTTCAAAATAAATGAGTTGACCAATTGGCATGCCGGCATAAATTCTTACGGGCTGACTGCAGCTTATCTCCAATGTCCAGGTATTGCAAAATCCCACATCACCTTTTCCGGCAGTGGCATGAATATCTATCCCTAAGCGACCAACACTCGATTTTCCTTCCAAAAACGGAACCTGCGCATGTGTTTCGGTATATTCTTCTGTAACTCCTAAATATAAAATGCCCGGATGTATAACAAATCCTTCGTCAGGTATTATGATCTCTTCAATTTCGTTGTGCTTTTTCGCATCGAGAATATGGTTCTTATACACAGCGAGGTATCTCCCGAGGTGCACATCGTAGGAGTTTGTTCCCAAACAGTCCGGGCGATAGGGTTCAATTAATATATTGCCTTTTGCAATTTCCTTTTCAATTTCTTTGTCGGTAAGTATCATTTGTTGTTGCTTGTTCTAATTTTTTTGTCCGAAATAAGGTCTCAATTTTTTTTGATCAGGATTTCAACCTTGAGGCAGATCCTGAATATTGATCTTCCAGATCATCACTGCCCTGTCATCGCCGCACGAAATTAAAGAGTTATTCCAGTTGCTCCAAAATAACTTATTCACGGAGTTGCGATGTCCCCCGAATTTTTCATGATCGATCACTTTAAGCAGATTAAAACTGTTTGCATCCCATATTTTTATATGTTTATCGCGCCCGGCCGTTGCAAACATCTTTCCATCCGGACTCATTTTTATATCATTTACGGTAAACATGTGTGCTGCTACTGTTTTAAGCTGCCCATAATTATTATTACAATCCCATACGATCAACTGCGCATCCCGCGATCCTGAGATCAGATATTCTCCGGATTTTGAAAAGGCGGAGCAGAAAACTGAATTCTTATGCCCGGATAAAATTAGTTTTGGGTTAAGGGAAAATTTATCATAAGCATAAAGATTATGGTCAGAACAGGAGAAAATAATATCGTTATTTAAAGGAGAAATCGCAATATTCCGAATACTTTTTTCAGACACAGAAATTTTGTCTTTTATCACCTTATTTATTAGATCATATATAAAAACCATACCGCTTCCACAGGCTATTGCGAGTGTATTTTCATTAATTAAAGCAATATCATAAACGGTAGAGCCATCGGGTATAAATTTGAGAAGTTCCTCTTTTTTTTGAAGATCCGTAATGTGTATAGTTCCTTCCAACGATCCGGTAAAAAGCAGTTTTGTTGATTCGTGAAAATAAAGAGAAAAAATACTCCCTGGAATTCTCGCCAATCCTCTTGCAGTATCCAACCCATTTATTTCCCATTGCGCTACAATTCCATCTCCGCTTCCCGACATTACAGTGTTTGGCTCAGTACCCTCACTCAAACAAAAAATACCGGCACTATGTCCGGTTAAATGTTTAACTTTTGAAATGGAAATTTGAGAAGGGTAAAACAAAATATTTTGGGCGATTAATATTATTCGAAATTCGAAAAATAATAATCGCCCAAAGATAGGTATATCCCGTGAGAGCTGGTGTTAAAATTCAGCTTTATTGCATTGATCTATCTTAATTATTTGTAGCACCGTCATTGATCCAGCTTTTGATCTTTGCAATATCGCAGGAACCTAATTTTTCACCACCTAGCGGCATAAAGGAGGTTCCTGGTATCCATGCAACAGAGGCATAAAATGTACTGTTTTCTGCATCACCGGGTGTAATATAATTACTCAGATTATCGAAACCCTCCAGAGTATTTCCTCCGCCTAAAACTCCCGCGCTGGTTGCACTGTGGCAGGTAAGGCATGAATTTTCTAAAATTGGCAGTATATCGGCATTGAACGAAATATTTAAAGTATCGCATTCTATAGTGCCATATAATTCTTCATTATTATCATAATAACATGAAGAAAAGAAACTGCCTACAAAAAGCAACCCTGCAGCAATAAATAATAGATATTTTGATTTAGTTGTCATTGTCTTATTTTTTTAATCATTTGGATAACCATTATCCAACCATATTCTGAGTTCATCAATTTTACATTCTGGCAATCTGTTTCCACCCAAGGGCATTGCTGTATAACCGGGATCTTGGTTTACGGAACCCCACAGACTGCCATTCTGGGCCACCGTTTGAACGCCTGAATCTGTACCGCTATCTAAATAACTTGTCAGATTAATACCCGTTGTATTTCCATTATCGCCATGACATCCGGTGCAATAATTACTTATTAATGGAGCGATAGTTCCGGAATATGTAACATTTGTTGTATCGCAACCGCCACTACATTCATTATTCCGTGCACCCTGATTGATCCAGGTTTTTAATAGTGTTATCTGCTCCGTATTTAGTGGTTCATTTGGAGATGGAGGCATCCTATCCTCTTCATCTTCAGTTAAAACTTCTATCATTTTACTGCCATTTGCATCAAAAGCATCTACGTAATCACTATTCATTATGGTTTCATATGAGGTGAGATCCTCTGCATCCTCATCGCCACCAATATTTGTATGACATCCACTTTTAGCACAATTTGAAATAATTAACGGAAGTACTTCATTTTGAAAATAAACGGTATCGGGATCGCAGTTTTCCGTAACCGTAGGAATTGTCAGATCAATAATATTATTATGCTGACAAGATTCCACTAGAATGGGTATGAATATTATTGCTGCGAAATATATGAACCTTTTCATGATCTTAATTTTTACGGTATCTGCTTTTTTCCCTCTGTGTTTAAAAAATTTAATGCTAACTAATAAACAGATACGTTTACATTTTCAAAAAGGTGCAAAAATTCCGGTGATTGTAATCAGTTGTCCGGGTAACCATCCTCAACCCAAATGCGGATCTGATCAATTAAACAATCAGGCAAACTGGTTCCGCCGGGTGGCATTGGTTCAAATCCGGCATCATGATTTACTGCTCCAAATAATCTTCCATCAGAGGCTACATCATAAATGCCTTCGTTGCTTCCTGTTCCAAGGTAAGAGGTGAGATCTATGCCTCCTGTAGGGCTTGAATTATCGTGACATCCTGTGCAATAAGCATCAAGAATTGGCATTATCACAGCTGCAAATGTTACTTCGGTAGTATCACAATCAGTACACGAATTATTTTTTGCGCCTTGCTCCATCCACAAAACGATCATTTCTATTTCAGATTCTGAAAGTGGACTCAGTGGTGGTGGGGGCATCCTGTCTTCCGCATCTTCATCTGTTACATTTTCTATCAATTCGGAATCATAAGGGTCTGAAATGTCAACAACATCGCTTGACATAACATTCGCATATGAACTTAAATTGATCCCCTCTTCATGGGTTTCATTATCATGACATCCACTAATTGCACAATTGGAAATTAGAATGGGGAAAATATCATTTTCGAAATAAACGGAATCCGGATCACAATTGGAGAAATCAATCGTATCACCTGTGGTATCAATAACACCGGGAGTATCAACAATATCTTCAATAAAATCAATGGGTGTGTGCTTACAAGACTCACTTAAAACAATCAAACTTGAGATTGTGATAAGCGAGATTATTATCGATCTGCTTTTCATACTTCAATTAATTCATACTTCAATTAATGCAACAAAATTATCTAGCATTCGTTTCAGCAACAACGACATATTTTAGCGGTTTCCGATAAAAGAGAGTATTTAGTATATAGTAATTAGTATTTAGAATGCTCCGAGTTGAAACTGAACTTAGCAAAATGCACAAACTGCCTACTCTACTGCCCACTGCCCACTGCCACTGCCACTGCCTACTGCCCACTGCCACTGCCCACTGCCACTGCCCACTGCCACTGCCTACTGCCCACTTCCACTTCCAACAAATTATCCCAGATCAACATTAATATGGCACGATATTTTATCTTCGTGTTGAAATTAACGATATGAAGAAACTCCACTATTTATTTTTGGTCCCATTTGCTGTTTCCACAGTATTTATTTCATGTGAGGATTTTAATCTGGATGATATACTCGGTGATGATGATATTGCCGCAGCCCTTAAAGAGGCACTTAATGTTGGAACCGACACGGCAGTTGCCAAAGGTTCTGCATTGGACGGTTACTTTTTGAATCCGGATATTTCTATTCTTTTTCCGGAAGAAGCTGGTATTGTACAAACTGTTGTTGGTGCTGTTCCGGGTGGAGATGAATTGATCGACGAATTTATCGTTTCTCTGAATCGCGCTGCAGAAGATGCTGCTGATGAAGCTAAACCTATTTTTGTTGATGCTATAACTGATATCACTTTTGATGATGCACTGAATATTTTAAATGGCGCAGATACTGCAGCAACAAACTATTTGAGGGTGAACACCTTTACTGGTTTATATGATGCCTTTAAACCCGATATCCAAAATTCGCTGGAAGGGGTAGGAGCACAACAAATTTGGGAAGATGTGATCGATCTTTATAACTCCATTCCTTTGACAGATGATGTAAATACAGATCTTGCTGATTATACAACCAATAAAGGATTAGATGGGTTATTTATTTTGGTGGGCCAGGAAGAAATCAAAATAAGAACAGATATAGAACATCAGGTTACTCAATTACTTCAGGATGTTTTTGGTGGGAATTAACTTTATATTTAAATAATAAATCGATAAGGCTGCACAATTTGTTGCAGCTTTGTTTTTTTAAGGCCTATGCAGTTGCAGGATTGTTTGTACGATTCCTTTTCAGTAATGAATCTTCCGGAAATTATTGCGGTAATAACCGGTATTTTAAGCGTGTGGTATGCAAAAAAGGAAAGCATATTAGTTTATCCCATTGGCATTATAAGTGTATTGCTTTATGTTTATATTTGTTTGGAGGTGAAATTGTATGCCGATGCAGCTATCAATTTTTATTATTTTATTGTTAGTATTTACGGATGGTATTACTGGAAACACGGAAGAAAATTACAATATCCCGAATTAAATCGTAATGGAAATGAGATAGATGCAGGGCTTCTTGATACGGAAAATTCTACTTATATAAATGAAGAGGCGGAAATTGTATACAATAAGCTATCGGTAAATCTATTGTATTTGTTCGCAGCTTTTTTATTTGGTGGAATTATAGGGTTTTTGTTGGATACCTATACTGATTCTGTTGTTCCATACTGGGATGGGATTACTACAGCCTTGTTTTTTGTTGCAATGATATTGATGGCACAAAAGAAAATTGAGAACTGGATATTCTGGATCATGGGCAATGCAATTTGTATCCCTTTATTCTTTAGTAAAGGATTGTGTTTGAGTTCATTTCAATATTGTATATTTACAATATTGGCATTTGCAGGATTTATTTCCTGGTATCGTAAATTGCAAAATAAAATAAGTACAAAATGATGCGGAAAATAGTATTCACCGGGCCGGAGTCAACAGGAAAAACAACATTAACGGAAAAATTAGCCGGCCATTTAAAACTTCCACATGTGCAGGAAATTTCCAGAGCATACATTCAGAGTCTTTCCGGAAAATATACCTATGAAGATCTGTGCAGTATTGCAATGTTGCAAATGAGTGAGGAAGAAAGGATAAAATCACTGAATCCACCTGTTTTAATTTGTGATACCGATCTTTTAACAATAAAAATTTGGTGCGAGGATAAATTTCACCATTGTGATATATGGTTAACACATGCATTTGCCGACAGGACCCCTGAAATCTATTTTCTTTGCACTCCTGATTTTCCATGGGTGCCTGATCCCTTGCGGGAAGATGCAATTCGACGTGAAGAACTTTATCAGGTGCATAAAGAACATCTGATACAATATCGTAAACGATTTATAGAACTTACAGGCTCATTAGATAACAGGATGAACACCGTTTTAGGTTACCTCGAATTAAGTGGCGGCACTATGTTCTGAATTATTATTAATTTTGCATCATCTCATGGGGTGTTGTCAGCTACGGCCGATGACTGAGATCAAACCCATCGAACCTGTCCGGGTAATTCCGGGTAGGGATTGAGGATCAACAATTTTCTTCCTTTTGCAGAGGCTCCATTTGCAGGAATTTATTTTATAAATAATTTTTTATGCAACGTGGACTTTTCATTTTATTGATCTCCGTTTTTTTAGTTGAGAATATTTTGGCACAGTCGCACATTTCAGGAACTGTGATAGATGTTTCAACCAATAAGCCAATACCTGATGTTGCCGTTTTTTTACCAAAATCAGATTCTTTGTTTTTTACCGGAGAAATGGGAGATTTTAAATTCCTATCAAAGAATTTGTCATTCGAAATGGTATTGAAACATATCGCATTTCAACAGGTGGATTCCAACATTATATTTCAGTGTAAAGGAGTTGCCCCATCTTATTGTAATGTCACATTATACATGGAACCCATTAATAATCTTTTTCAAGAAGTTATTATAACAGCTTCCCGGGTAGAAAATACTTCTCCTGTTACACTTACCAACATAAACGGAGCCGAATTAAATAAAAATAATTTTGGGGAGGATATGCCTTTTCTATTGGAATCAACTCCATCCGCCGTAGTAACTTCTGATGCAGGAAATGGTGTAGGATATACTGGGATAAGAATTCGCGGTTCGGATGCTACACGAGTTAATATTTCTATAAACGGAGTGCCATATAATGATGCGGAAAGCCAGCAAACATATTGGGTGGATCTTCCTGATTTTGCAAGCTCTGTCGATGATATACAAATTCAACGAGGCGTTGGAACTTCAACTTATGGTATCAGTTCTTTAGGAGCTTCTATAAATATATTTACCAATAAACTGGAAGAAACTCCCTATGCAAAAATAAATACCGCTATCGGCTCCTTTAATTTACTAAAAACTTCTGTAGCCTTTGGCAGCGGAAAATTAAATGACCATTGGTATTTTGAAGGTCGCGCCTCTAAAATAAACAGTGAAGGATTTATTGATCGTTCCTATGCTGATCTCGCTTCTTTTTTTGTTACAACTGCGTATAATTCAAATAAATATGCATCCGAATTAAATGTTTTTTCAGGGGAAGAACATACATACCAAGCCTGGGGTGGAGTTCCTGCAGATATACTGGATACCAACAGAACTTATAATCCTTATACCTATAAAGATCAAACCGACAATTATGTGCAAACACATTATCAGTGGCACAATCATTTTGATTTAAATTATTATTCCAAAATTGATATCACCTTCAACTACACAAAAGGATCAGGATATTATGAACAACTGGAAGAGGAACAAGGTTTTGAGGACTATGGCGCCACTCCCTTCGTTTTAAATTCCGATACTATTTTCAGCACAGATCTTATCACTCAAAAATGGTTGGATAACGATTATCTGGGTGCGTATTTACAATATTCAGGAAAACTGTTTGACAATGTATCTTTAAATGCAGGTGCAGCATATTATTATTTGAATGGAAATCATTATGGTAAAATTATTTGGGCCGAATATGCAGCACCTTTTGGTTATGATTATAACTGGTATGATAATGATGCAACAAAAAAAGACGGCAATATTTTCGCCCAGTTTTTATATGATACTCAAAAATTTAAATTTTTTGCAGATGCACAATTGCGAAATGTAAATTATTCTTTCTTAGGAGTAGATCAGTTTGGAAATTCAGTACAGCAGAATGTTGATATGTTATTTTTTAACCCTAAAATTGGAATAACCTGGTTGCATAATAAAAATGCGAATGCATATATTTATTTTGGAAGATCGGGGAAAGAACCCAACAGAGATGATTTTGTGGAATCCTCTCCAATAAGCAGACCTTCGCCTGAAATTTTATACAATATTGAATTAGGAGAACGCATGCAATTTAAAGGATGGCAATTTATGGCAAATGCCTATTATATGTATTACAAAGATCAGTTAATTCTTACAGGAGAAATTAATGATGTTGGAGCATATACCAGAACCAACGTTCCTGAAAGTTATAGGGCTGGAATTGAACTGGCATGGAGTAAATTATTTTTCCACAAATTGTTTTGGAATGCAAATGCATCTCTCAGTAAAAATATAATTACTTCTTATACCGAATTTGTAGATAATTGGGATGATGGCTCTCAATTGCCTTTCGAATATTCCGGAACGCAAATTGCATTTTCACCTTCGGTAGTTGCATACAGCAATATAAATTATATCTTATTTCAAACCTTAAATAAAGAAGGAAAAAGAGAACAACATTTCGATGTGGGTTTGATAAGCAAATTTGTCGGAAAACAATATGTGGATAATACTGAAAATAAAACGCGTGTTATCGATTTCTACCTATTGAATGATATTAAACTGAGTTACTCAGTAAAAACCAACATTATAAATGAATTGTATATTTCATTTATAACGCAAAATGTATTGAATGAGCAATACGAAAGTAATGCCTGGGTATATCGTTATATTGCAGATAATACAGAAAATCAACTGATGGGATTCTATCCTCAGGCTGGAAGAAATTGGGTTTTGCAGCTTTCTATTGTATTCTGATTGATGTATTGCTAAATTTTCCGTTGATAAAATGATAAAAATCATTGTGTCAGTCAGTAACTTTTGTTTTACCTTTATTGAATAAACTAAGGTTGAATGAGATTTAATTATACAAAGGCAATTTTATCTATTTCATCTGTTATCCTTTTTGCGGGTTTAATTATACCCCCGGTTGCTGAGGAATATGGTTGGGTGAAGGAGGGAAATAATGCGAATTCTGAATTTGGTTTTTGGATCGATGGCGGAGGAGATGTGAATGGTGATGGTTACTCTGATGTAATAGTTGGTGCTCCGGAATATACACATGCCTTTGCAGGCGAGGGAGCGGTTTTTATCTTTTTCGGTTCATCTACCGGTTTAGCCGACACTGCCGGATGGGTTAAATATGGCGAACACGATAGTTCCGGTTTTGGAAGATGTGTTTCCATAAGAGGAGATGTAAATAACGACGGTTATGCAGATATCCTGATCGGTTCTCACCAATTTAAAAATACAAAAGTGAACGAGGGAAAGGCTTATCTGTATTTAGGAGGTCCCGATGGTCCTGATACCACTGCTTATTGGAGCATGGTTGGCAACAGAAAGGGTGCAAAACTTGGGGAAGCTCTGGTGATTGCAGGCGACCTGAATAAAGATGGATATGATGAAATTTGTGTCGGCGCCCATGGTTGGGATGATGATGAGGTTTTAGGTGATCTTGGAAATAAGGCAGGTAAATTTTGGGTATTTAATGGGAATGAGGATGGTGTGGATGCTACACCATCAATGACCTGTGTGGGAATTGTGGAAGATGCAAATCTCGGTGTTTCCATGGACAAGGCAGGAGATGTAAATGGAGATGGAATTGATGATCTGAATATTGGAGGATATATATTTCTGATCGGTGATGGAATGTTATGTACTTTCCACGGAGGAATTGGCGGAGCGGATGCAATACCGGATTTTATGGTTGCCGGCGGCGCAATGGATACATCCTTTTTCGCAATTAATCTTTCTTCAGCGGGTGATGTGAACGGAGATGGTTACGATGATGCCGTGGTGGGCTCCCCGAGGTTCGATGCGAACGGAATTTATCAGTCAGGAAGGTTGAATGTATATTATGGCGGCCCGTCGGGTTTAACTTCTGATATTAGTTGGGTGGTGAGCGGAACTCAGTACGATGAACGATTTGCTTTTAATGTGAATGAGGCCGGAGATATAAATCACGATGGTTATGGAGATCTGTTGGTGGGTTCAAAGTATTACGATAATGGCGATATTACTAACGCAGGAAAAGCTGAATTGTATTTAGGCGGACCGAAAGGGCTTCAGCGAAATCCTACCTGGACATTTAAGGGTCCTGACAGTAATGCGGTGATAGGAACAAATCTTTGTAATGCAGGTGATATTAATGGCGATGGATTTGATGATATTGTTGTTTCCGGAGACGAATATTCGGGTGATCTCGGCAGAGAGGGAATTGTTTATGCATTTTATGGGCAGGCTCAGGAATGCGACCCACCTGACCATCCTGCAATTTATTTTATAACGCCCAATTCGGTTACAATTGGTTGGAATTGGATCTATGGAGCTCAGAAATATAGGCTTTACCTCAAACGTGTTGATGTGGTTGGAATGCAATATAGTATTCCCACACAGGATTCGGTAGTTATAGTCGGTGGATTGGTTCCCGGAGCTCATTATATTGGTTATGTGCAGGCGAAGTGTGATGGCGGTTGGACCGACAGGTCGATGATGCTCGACATTTTTACTCCTACATTGAAAGAAGGTGTTGTAACGGAAATAAACGTTTTTCCAACCTTGGTGTCTGATCATATTTCCGTAATCCCGGGTTCGGCAACAGGAATTGCTTCCGTTAGGATTTTTGATGCCAAGGGCTTATTGGTATTTAACAAACAATATCAGGTTAATGATGCGAATACCGTTCTGATTGTAAATGAAGTAAGAGAATTTTCAAATGGAAATTATTTCATTTTAGTAGAAAGTAATGGAAATAAAACCACCAAACAATTTGTAAAGCAATAATGACTTTTAGAACTATAAAGCCGGCCATTGTCTCGCCGGTTTTTCTTTTTCCGGGTTATTTCTAATTTCACAATTAAATTTAGCGACAATGAATCTGGAGGATGAAATTAAACAAACGAAATTCGAAGACGAATACCACAAGTTGATGGTCAATCTTATGTTTACTACTAGTTGGTTAAATATCCGACAGATCCAATTCTTCAGAAGTTATGAGCTTTCACCTCAGCAATTTAATATTCTGAGAATATTGCGCGGGCAATACCCCAAACCTGCCAGTGTAAACCTTTTGATAGATCGTATGCTCGATAAAATGAGTAATGCCTCCCGTCTGGTTGATAAACTTGCATTAAAAGGATTGGTTGAACGAAAAAAATGTAAAACCGATGCCCGGCAGGTAGACGTTGTGTTATCCAAAAAAGGAATTAAAT
>JAYSYX010000292.1:0-8980 GCA_043727235.1 Bacteroidota bacterium | reverse complement strand
AACGGAGGAAGCACCTTTTATAATTTCAATTTGTTCTACATTTTCGATAGGGACAAAATTCCACTTAGCATCTCCCCTATCTGCAGCTAATAATATTTGATCGTCAACTACCAACATTACTCTGCTTCCGGCTCCATAAGTAAATCCGGTTCCTCCTCTAATGTTCGCTTGTTCATCCATCATATAAACTCCGGGAGCTTTTAAGATCGCATCTGATAAATTAACAGCATTTGTTTGAGAAAGCATTTCTTTAACAACCACATCAATGCTGATAATTTCCTCAGTCAGTTTTTTTTCATATAAACTTCCGCTTACCACATATACATCAAGTAAAACCGCAAGCGGAACCATTTGTATGTCCAAGGTTACTGTTTCTCCATTATTAATTTCCAATTCATGGGTAATAACTTCATAACCTATATAACTGAATTTAATTATTAGAGTACTATCAGGTAGAAAAAGATTATAATTTCCCTTATCATCAGAATGAGCAACTATATTATTATTAGATGAGATGTTTACACCAATGAGTATTTCGCCGTTATTTTTATCAGTTATTTTGCCCAATAGTGATTGTGCAGAAAGGAATTCTGACATTAGGCCTAAAATACAAAACAAAAAAAGGGTTGTGGTTTTCATACGTAATAATAAATATATTTATTACATGCATAAATTTAAAACATAATAATTATCATTTGCATTAATTAATTCAACAATATTTATTTCACCCCATACTCACTCAACCACCAGCAATACATTGTCATAACACTTGCACCCAAATGCAACTCGCGTTTATTTACTTTATCAAAGGTGTCGTTTGCAGTGTGATGCAGATCCATATATCGCTGCGAATCAGGTCTCAATCCGAACAATAATGTTCCTGCCTCTGCCAATGGACCAATGTCGGTTCCACCATGTCCTACAGAAAAATCATATACACCGTAAGTTAAAAACAAAGGTTTAATTGCACTTAATGCTTTTGTATTGAATTGAAACATCGGATCAATACTTATTCCTCGTGGCGAAAATCCTCCGGCATCACTTTCCAATGCCGCGATATGTTTTTCCGTTTTAGAATTCACCGCATATTTTCCATAGGTAATTCCCCCCATATTTCCATTTTCTTCATTCATATACAAAATGCAGCGAATGGTTCTTTTGGGTTTCATATTTAATACCTTTAAGGTACGCACAACTTCCATACTTTGCACACATCCCGCACCATCATCATGTGCTCCTTCACCAACATCCCAACTATCTAAATGTCCACCCACAACAATTATTTCATTCGGAAATTCGGAGCCGGTAATTTCACCAATAACATTATAAGATTTTACATCCGGAAATTTTTTGCAATTCAAAATCATTTTAAATTTTGCAGTGGGATCTTTTTTTAATGCTGCACTTAATTCATCCGCTCCCATTGTTGAAATGGCAACACAGGGAATAGGTTCACCACCGTTTCGGAAGCCGGTTGTTCCTGTATGCGGAAATTCATCATTTGCACTGCTCACACTTCGGGTTATGGAGGCAATAGCACCCAATTTACTCGCTTCCTCCGGTCCGTACCACCTATACGGCCCTGCTTCTCCATATCCGTCAAATCCACCTACAACATTTTGAGGGAAAATATGATTGAAAAAAACAATTTTGCCCTTTATCTTCTCTGCACCTAATTTTTTCATTTCTTCAAAATCACTTACTTCCACCACTTCTGCAATTAATCCTCCGGCCGGAGTAGCTATACTATTTCCTAATGCCAGAATATCAAACTGACCATGACCCAAAAGTTCACCGTATTCTTTTTGACCACGCTCCCAATGCGGCACCATCACTTCCTGCAACCACACCTTATCAAAACCGGCGGCCTTCATTTCGGCCTCTCCCCAACGCACGGCCATGTCGGCTTGAGGAGAACCACTTAACCTATGGCCTACATTTTTACAGAGATCATACAATTGATCATAGGCTTCGCCGTTCATCATTATTTCATCAAAAATTTTTCTGAAAGCAACGCTATCTGCATTTTGGGTGAATACATTGATTGAAACACTTGTGGCTAGTAGGAATAGAAAAACACTTTTCATCGAATTAATTTTAATTTTGGAGCGAATATAATGAACTAAGTTATTATAATACAGTTTTAACAATTGGTTAAGGGTAGCTTATAACCGTTCAGGTATTCTTGCATTATTTATTTATTTGTATGGATCTATCCTTTAAAAACCCTTCTAAAATATTAATTAAAATACCAACATGAAATATAAATTACTTGGAAAAAGCGGTTTAAGAGTATCAGAAATATGTTTGGGTACAATGACCTTCGGAGAAGAATGGGGATGGGGAGCTGATCATGCAGAAAGCAAAAAACAATTTTTCTCCTTTTTGGAAAATGGCGGAAATTTTATCGATACGGCAAACAGATATACCGAAGGAACCAGTGAAAAATTTCTCGGCGAATTTATTAAAGAAAGTAATCAACGCAAGGAAATAGTACTTGCAACAAAATATTCTTTAATTACAGACAGAAGTTCAGGACTAAATCAGAGTGGCAATCACAAAAAAAATATGGTGCAATCGGTGGAGGATAGTTTGCGCAGATTACAAACAGATTATATTGATGTTTATTATTTACATGCATGGGATTTTACTACTTCCATTGATGAGGTATTGAGAGCAATGGATGACCTTGTTCGTCATGGAAAGATCTTATATGTTGCAATTTCTGATACTCCTGCATGGATAGTTTCGCGTGCAAATGCAATCGCAGAATTTAAAAATTGGAGCCCTTTCATAGCAATACAAATTGAATATTCGCTTTTGCAGAGATCTGTGGAACGCGATCTTATTCCTATGGCTGAGGCATTAGATCTCGGAGTTGTATGCTGGGCACCAATTGCCGGTGGAGCGCTCACAGGAAAATATTTAAATAATAATGAAGATGCAAAAAGGTTAAAAGAAGGTAGTGTACGTTTGAATAATAATAATCAGCAGATAGCCAGAGAAGTTGTTAAAATATCCGAGGAATTAAATTGCACTCCTGCCCAAGTTGCAATTAAATGGGTAATTCAAAACGGAAAAAATAATATTCCAATTGTTGGAGCACGCAATACCGACCAATTATTAAATAGTTTACGCGCAGGGGAAATTGAAATAAATTCTGACCAGCTAAAACGATTAGATGAAGTAAGTAAAATCGACCTCGGATTTCCTCATGAATTTTTGAAAGGAGAAGGCGTTCAGGATATTTTATTCAGTGGCAAAAGTGCAGGTTTGGAAAAACGCAGAAGTTAAATAATTAAAAACAATGTTAGGTAATCGATTTTCAAAATTTGAGGCTAAGGATAAAACAACATTCGAAAAACTTTTCGAATTGTTGCAAGAGCTTTTGATATATACCAGCGGCGACCTGACCGAAGCTTTAGATTGGCTGAATCAACTGGACAGAAAATACAATCTCACCACACCGGAGTATGGTATGGGGGATTTTATACAGGAATTAAAAGACAGAGGTTTTATTAGGGAAGAAAATGAAGAAAGGGGAGTTATGCGCATTACCTCCAAAATGGAACAAAGTATTCGCAAAAATTCACTTGAACAGATCTTCGGGAAATTAAAAAAATCACCACATGGGAATCACAAGACCTCGTTTACAGGAACTGGTGATGAAAATTCTACAGACAGAAGGAATTACGCATTTGGCGACACACATGAACAAATAGATTACAACGAATCAATCAAAAATGCACATATCAATCACGGAATAGGTGAATTTAGTCTGGATGAAGATGATCTTGTAGTAGTGGAAAAAGAATACAAGGCTCAAACTTCCACTGTGTTAATGATCGATATTTCTCACTCCATGATCTTATATGGTGAGGACAGAATTACCCCTGCAAAAAAAGTTGCCATGGCCTTGAGTGAACTCATCAAAACAAAATATCCAAAGGATACTTTGGATGTAATTGTTTTTGGAAATGATGCATGGCAAATAGAAATAAAAGATATTCCTTATTTACAGGTTGGTCCTTATCACACAAACACAGTTGCAGGATTAGAACTCGCGATGGACCTATTGCGCAGAAGAAAAAATCCGAACAAACAAATTTTTATGATCACAGATGGTAAACCCACCTGTATACTAAAGGACGGAAAATATTACAAAAACAGTTTCGGACTGGATCGCATTATTGTGAATAAAACTTTAAATCTTGCAGGACATTGCAGAAAGATCGGAATTAAGATCACCACCTTTATGATCGCCCAGGATCCCTATTTGCAGCAATTTGTTCAGGAATTTACAGAAACAAATCAAGGCAAAGCTTTTTATACTTCCCTAAAAGGTTTGGGTGAATATATTTTTGAGGATTACGAAAGAAACAGAAAAAGAAATACAAGATGAATTTCACCTATAAACCATTTTTGGTGAAAATAAATTATTAAATAAACGAAAGCGAAATGCAAATTGAAAAAATAAAGACCTTCGGCGAATTAAAAAAATCGGGATATCAGAGTTTAACGATAAAACAAGAGCTGAGAAAAAATCTTATTGAAAAACTAAAGTCAGGAGATAAATTTTTTGAAGGGATACATGGATTCGAACATACCGTAATTCCTGATCTGGAGCGAGCAATATTATCGCGACATAATATGATATTATTGGGTTTGCGCGGACAAGCAAAAACAAAGATCGCCCGATTGCTAACAACACTTTTGGATGAATATATTCCTGTAGTGGAAGGAAGTGATCTCAATGATGACCCCTTTACTCCTATTTCCGTTTATGCTAAAAATAAATTAGAGGTTGAGGGTGATAAAACTCCAATTAGCTGGCTTCACAGAGATGCGCGATACACAGAGAAACTTGCGACACCAGATGTGAGTGTTGCCGATCTTATAGGTGATGTGGATCCTATTAAAGCAGCAAATCTGAAATTAAATTACAACGATGAAAGAGTGATACATTTCGGATTGATACCACGTTCGCACCGATGCATTTTTGTAATAAATGAATTACCTGATCTGCAGGCGAGAATTCAGGTTGCCTTATTTAATATTTTACAGGAAGGCGATATTCAGATACGCGGATTTAAAATAAGATTGCCCCTGGATATTCAATTTGTATTTACAGCAAATCCGGAAGACTATACCAATCGCGGTTCTATTGTTACACCGCTAAAAGATAGAATTGAAAGTCAGATACTAACACACTATCCAAAAGATATTTACACTTCAAAAATAATAACCACGCAGGAAGCAAGAATAATTGATGCACAAATTGCAACAGTAAAAATGAACGACCTTAGTCGCGACCTTATTGAACAAATTGCCTTTGAAGCGCGCAACAGCGAATTCGTTGATCAAAAAAGCGGAGTTAGTGCACGCATGACAATAACTGCAATGGAAAATTTAATTTCCAATGCGGAGCGACGTGTTTTAAAAAACAAAGATGCACAAACTTATATTCGTGTTAGTGATTTTTGGGGAGTAATTCCTTCTATCACCGGAAAAATAGAATTGGTGTATGAAGGTGAACAGGAAGGACCATTTATTGTGGCAGTTAATTTAATTGGCAAAGCGATAAGAACGCAGTTCACAAATTATTTTCCTGCACCTGAAAAATCGAAAAAAATTCCGCTTAAAAAAACGGAAAATCCCACAGCAACAAAACGCATAAATATTTATCAGGAAATTGTCGATTATTTTAATGAAGGCAATACACTGGACCTGTTCAACGATTTAAATAATGAAACATATAACAGTGCACTTCTTTCCATTCCGGGATTAAAAAGACTGGTGGAAAAATATTATCCAAAAGTATCAGGCGATGAAAAATATTTTCTCATGGAATTTGTGTTACATGGACTTTCGGAATATTCGCTCCTAAGCAAAAATATATTGCAGGCCGGAATACAGTTCAGCGACCTATTCTCCAGTATGTTCACAAACAATGAACTTGACGGGTTGGAAGAGGAATCTGACTTCAAAATTTGATGATTGTTGAAACCAATGTGGCAATTTTACGTTTAACCAACCTGATACCCTGTAGGGTATGGTTTTGCCGGTGGTTAAAAACTGTTAATCCGGATATCCACAGGAAATAATTTTTGAAATTTGGAAAAATTAAATATATCTTTACATGCACTGACAACAGCCTATGCGTAAAATTTACACTATCCTTTTAGTTTCTGCGATGTTTTTCAGCTTTCATTCAGCCTCTGCCCAGTCTGAGTATACTGTGGAGGTTGAAGAAACGGTTGCTATCTATCCCAACCCTGTTAAGAGTTTTGCCACGATAAGCTTTACTTATGAGAACATAGACAGGGTAAGCATTATGAACATAGTTGGCAGAGAGATCAAGAGCATAATACCGGAGGCAGGCAAACAGGAAATCAAAGTGAGTTTAGTGGATCTTCAACCCGGAGTTTACTTTTTGGCCGCCTATTATCAGGGCAATACACTCATAACCAAGAAATTTTTGAAGGAGGATTAAATTTCTCGAAAAACATATTTAAAGCGGCATCGACCGCTTTTTTTTATTCCTAAATGAGTCAAACGTAAAATGTACCTTAACTTCGCAATCAATTTTCAAATTCTTTAATAACTATACTATGATAAAACAAAAAGTGAAATTTACCATTATGGCCTTTGTGCTTTTTATGACCACAGCGCTAAAACCTGCACAGGCAGCCAGTTTTCCGGATGAAGGAATGTGGTTGGCAAACCTGGTTCGCCAGCTCAATTTTGAATACCTGAAACAGCTGGGACTGCAACTTTCTGCCGATGAGATCTACAATACTGAAAACGCGAGCTTGAAGGATGCAGTTGTTCAATTATACCAAGGCGGTAGTGGTTTTTGCACCGGCGAACTGGTTTCACCAAACGGATTGTTATTTACCAATCACCACTGCGGTTTCGAAGCGATAGCCTCTCAGTCGACACCAGAACACAATTATATTGACGATGGTTTTTGGGCTAAAAGTTATGCAGAGGAACTGCCGATTCCGGGATTAGGTATCCGTATTCTTCAAAATGCATATGATGTTACTGATTCCATTGTTCCATTTGCGGAAGGACTTGATCCGGCTGCCAGAAGAGGGGTAGTTACCGAAATTCAAAACAGAATTATAGCAAGATATGCAGAACAGGGTTTTGAAGCTGAAGTAAAATCCATGTATTATGGCAATCAGTACTTTGTATATCTTTATAAAACATACAATGATGTTCGTCTTACAGGCGCACCTCCCTCTTCCGTTGGAAATTACGGTGGAGATACCGACAACTGGATGTGGCCTCGTCATACCGGCGATTTTAGTATTTTCAGAGTGTATGCCGATAAAAATAACGAAGCTGCCGAATACAGCGCAGATAATATTCCTTATACTCCAAAAAAATATCTGAAGGTTTCCATAGCAGGTTATAAAGAAGGCGATTTTACAATGATAATGGGTTATCCCGGATCAACTGAACGCTATTTAACAAGTTACGGAATTCAGGAAGTAATGAATGAAAGTAATCCGGCACAAATTGACGTTTTCGGAACTGCTACAGAAGTAATGAAGGTAGAAATGGATAAAAACGAAGATGTTCGTATTCAATTAGCTGCTGATTATGCGCAACTAATGAATGGATTAAAATTATACAAAACTCAATTAGATGGTTTAGAAAGAATGGATGCAGTTTCCATTAAAAAAGAATATGAAACTGAATTCATGAAATGGGCGAAGTCAGAAGGAAAGGCGACGGAAGATCAATACAAAACTATGTTCACCAATTTCGACAATGCCTATAAATTAATGAGCACAGTAAGCAAAGAATTTTATTATAAAATTTATTCCGTTGTGTTATTGCCAACCGGAAATTTCGCATTAGAATTTAACCAGGTAGAATCTTTATTTGGAGAAAATGCATTAAAAGGTGATGAAAGAACGGCTACTATCGAAGCTATAAATACAGCTGCCGAGTCGATGTGGGAAGGATTGCATTACGATACAGAAGTAAAAAAAGTAAGTGCACTATTAAATATGATGCATACTAAATTACCCGCAGATAAATATCCTCAGGTAATGAAAGATATTCTATCTGATACAAAAGGTGCAACACCACAAGCAAAATTTGATACCTGGAGTAAAAACGCATTTGCGAAATCTGTATTAACTTCCAAAGAAAGATTGGATGCCTTTTTAAAAGCACCGAGTGAGAAAAAATTAAAAAAAGATGCTTTATATAATTATTATATCGCATTATATACCGATGCTCAAACAGCAGGTTCCGTATTCCGCGCGGCAAATACTGAAATAGGAAAATTAGAACGGGAATTCACTGCTGCTATTCTCAAAAAAGATCCAAAAAAATCTTTTTATCCTGATGCGAATTCCACTTTGCGTTTAACTTACGGAACTGTGCAGGATTACGAAGCAAGAGATGCAGTACAATATCACTGGCAAACAACTCTTGATGGCGTAATGGAAAAACGCGATAATAGTCATCCCGAATTTATTGTTCCCGATAAACTATATAATCTCTATAAAACAAAAGATTATGGTGTTTATGCTGATAAACACGGATCCGTACCGGTTTGTTTTTTATCTAATTTGGATATAACCGGTGGTAACAGCGGTAGCCCGATCATGAATGGAAAAGGCGAACTAATTGGTCTTGCATTTGACGGAAATTATGAAGGTACTCCCGGCGATTATATTGTTGATCCAGACATGAATCGCACAATCTCTGTTGATATCCGATATGTATTATTTATCATCGATAAATATGCAGGAGCTACAAATCTCATTAAAGAATTAGATATCAAAAAGTAATTGATTTGATACAAATAAAAAAACTCCGGCCAAAACCGGAGTTTTTTTATTTAAACAGCTTTGTTTATTTTTATACTAAAACTGAAATAAGCATATGAGAACACCCATCACACTTTTCTTGTTTTTCATATTCGTATCTGCCGTTTCATTAAAAGGTCAGGTTC
>JAYSYX010000291.1:0-3454 GCA_043727235.1 Bacteroidota bacterium | reverse complement strand
AAAGTAAAAAAGTTAATAATCAGATTATTATTTTTTCATGAATGATTGCATATCAATTGAATTATCAGTATATATTTTTAACATATAAAATCCTGAAGGTATATTGCTGATATCTATAATTTCATTTCCGGAAATTGTAAAATCAGAAATTATTACTCCAACAGAATTCATTATTTGTGCACTATAAATTTCCGTAACAAATAATTCTATATTTAGGAATTTATCTGCTGGATTAGGATAAATATTAATGATGATATTATCAATATCCTCAATAGCATTAAAACTGATCACCTTACACTCAAAATCTTCTCCCGCAACATTTCCTGCTGTAAGACACACTGTATAGTTATCAGGTGCAGGATAAAAATGAGAAGGATTTTGCTCTGATGATGATCCTCCATCGCCAAAATCCCAATTCCAGTAGTCAGGAAGATTTGTAGAAATATCAGTAAATATTACCGTGGTACCCGAAACAATCCAGGTAAAATCTACAACCGGAATTTTTGGTGTATTTCCAATAATTACATCCTGACAAGCAGTTGAACTTCCTGCTGCATTTGTTGCAGTTAAACAAACATTATAAGTGCCATCTAACAAAAATGTGTGCATGGGATCCTGTTCGGTGCTAAAAGTACCATCATCAAAATCCCAAACCCATGAAGTTGGTGTGTTTGTGCTAAGATCTGTGAACACAACAAGTGGGTCGCCACTAAAAGTAAAATTAGCGAGTGGAGCAACATAAGAGTCAACTACAATTATTTCACAATAGGTATCGCTGGCAACAATATTAGTAGCAGTAAGGCATACATTAAAATCGCCGTTGGTTAAAAAGGTATGAACCGGATTTTCATCTGTAGATGTAGTTCCATCTCCAAAATCCCAATACCATTCCGTTGGTGAATTTGTTGATAGGTCAGTAAAATTTACCGTTGGTTCCGCCGCTGCCGTATAACTATACAAAGCTTCAGGAGCTCCGGTTATTGCAGAAGTTACAACTCTGAAATGGAAATCGCCGGTCAGTTCAGCCCAGCCAAAACCTGTTTGAACATAACTTCTGTTCACGGCCAAAGTGCTGGTGTATGAAACCCATGCTACTCCACCCGGAACAGTATATCCTACAAAAACATCACCGAAAATCCCTTCCAATTCAGGCATTCCTCTAAGGTCAACCCTTGTCCCCTTATTCGGCTCAGCCAAAGTTGGTTCAGGGGTGAGATAGAATGGAGTTATAATATCAGCTCCGGGGAATCCTGTACCATCATCCGCCCAAATATGAAACTGTATATCATCGTTTGGCCTCATATAATCCGTATAATTTTGGATAATAGCCGTCACCACATCTGTTTCGCCGGTTAAAGTGATCCTCACGGCTGCAGAAACATAACCTGTGGCGCTTAAAGTACCGATATCTGCAACAAAGTCAATAATTCCTTCATCATAAGAAATATAATTTCCTGCAATTATTTCAAATGTATCGCTGATAGCGGTATTCGGAACACCAAAATCATCAGTTGCTTCAATATAATAACTTATCCATGTTCCGGGAGCCTGTTCGGGCACTTCAAAAAGGTAGGTATCTCCAAAGGTATTAAATCCGGGAATGGAGGTGTACGCCGCTCCGTCGGTGCTGTACCATAAAAAGCTGCTTGCAATATCTGATGCATCAATAAGTTCAGCAGTTAATGGATTAGGACCAAGTGTTCCTTCATATAAATTGGTTTCATCATGTAGGATGAGAGGAGGTGAAACATCAACATTATATTGATATATCACAAAATCATCAATATAAATACCATCAACATTATAAGCCGCATCGCTCACAAAACGGAAACGAAGCCGAACATCGGGGCCTCCGACAAAAGCGCCAAGGGGCACGGTATATAATTGCCATGTAAAAAGGTCCTCACCATTAAAAATTTCAATATTTGTCCATGATCCGCCGGCATCTGTGGAAGCGTCGAGATACACATAATCAAAACCTAATTCGAGGTCGAGCATGGCGTAGAATTGCACGTCTGCATCAAGGGCAAAAGATAGATCCGCACTCACAGCCATTGTTGCCTCTGAAGAAAAGGCATCGAGATAATTTCCATCGGGACTGTCGGTGAAACTATGGGTAGGACTGTAGGCATCTGTGGTTGTGGTGTTCCAAGAACCTGTAACGGTCCAATTTGTTAATCCGCTTTCGAAATCATCAGCAAACACAATTGTTTGACTGTTACCTGAAAATGCGGAGATCAGAATAAAAAGGAGTAGGTAAATGTTTCTTTTCATAAGTATGTTGTTAATCATTACACTAAATTAACATTTTTTTAGACTTGTTTAACAAATACAACAAAAATTATTCAAATTACGGTGGAGTGAATTGAATAGAGGCATAATTGTTGGTAACTTTCGGCAAATTTCAACCACACATATGAGGTATTTAATTGTTTGTAGTTTTTTTGTTTTATTGGGTAATATTCAGGCACAAACTGCAGACCAATGGTTTGAGTCGGGATTTGAGAAATACGAAGCCAAAGATTATGTTGGAGCAATTGCAGATTATACAGAATGCATAAATCTTGCCCCTGATTATCCGGAAGCATATTTTAACAGAGGGTTGAGCTATTATTTTACAGCGAACTTTGAAGCTGCTATTAGCGACTTCGAACAAATAATTAAATTAAAACCCGGAGATGCAAAAGCCTATTATTGGAAGGGATATAGTTTATTTGAATCGAATAAAATTGAAGAAGCGATTAGTGCATATACCAATGCATTGTATTATGATCCTACCTATGCTGAGGCTTTTTTTGAGAGAGCTTTTTCAAAATATATTTTAACACGATATTCAGATGCATTGGACGATCTTTCCAGGGCAATAAATATTGATCCTGTTTATGCCGATGCGTATTATTATCGCGGATTATGTTATTATGCTTTAGAAAATTATACCGATGCAATGATCGCCTTCAACAAAGTAGTTGAAATTGATCCACAAGACGCTGATGCATGGTATCAAATTGGATTTATTCACAACGACAACAAAGCATATGATCTCGCAATTGAGGCTTATTCTAAAGTAATAAATCTTCAACCCAATGCAGGAGATGCCTACTATGAACGCGGTGTCGCCTACTACGAATTATATTTTGACGACAAAGCCTGTGAAGATTGGAAAAAAGGTGCAGAATTGGGCGATGAATTTTCTAAATTGCAAGTAGAAAGTATTTGTACGAAATAACTAAGATTCGAAGGTTTTGAGGAAGATTCGAAGGGAGAAGGTTCGAAGAATTGAAGGTGAAGGTTCTAAGGAAAGGAAGGAAGGAAGAGTGGTTGAAGGGGTTTAGAAGAGGAAAAAAGGGGGGTTATTCTTCAGTTATAATTTCTCAACTGTTTTATTACTAAATCCAACAAATATGTCTTTAATCTAATATCCTGATTACACAATTAAAAAAAGTTTATTTTTATT
>JAYSYX010000290.1:0-9040 GCA_043727235.1 Bacteroidota bacterium | reverse complement strand
TACAAAAACACAAATTTCAACAACTGTGACTGCGACTGGTCACTACGAAACAACCTTCTCCAACATCATCCCTCTGCTTCCTTTCAATAAAATAGTTGCACCAATAAAATGTTGTTCCTTAAACCATTCCTTCGCTTCATAACTATTCATAAATTGAATGATACCGGAGGTTTTGTGTTTTAAAAATTCGTGTCCTATCGTTACAATTTTGTCGAACTTGTATCCCTGTGCAATTTGTAAAATTTCTTTGTGTTCTGAATCTGAAAATTCACCAAGCTCAAGCATATCTCCTATTATTGCGACCTTTTTTTCGGCCTTGAGATGAGCAAAATTTTCCAATGCTGCTTTCAAACTCGAAGGATTTGCATTGTATGCATCCAAAATAAAATAATTTCCGTTTATCTCCTTTAATTCGCTTCTGTTATTTTCGGGGAAATAATTTTCTATAGCATTTTGTATCTCACTATATCCCAAATCAAAATATTTTCCCACACATGCAGCAGCCAATATATTTTCTGCATTATAATTCCCTACTAGCTGCGAATGAATAATAATTTCATCATCTATTTCAACAGCAGCAAATTCGTCCATCGATAATAATTTTCCGGTGAGATAATCATTTTCTTTAAAACCATATCTTATCACCTTATTATAGTTACCAATAACATCATATAATAAATTTTGGCCGCTGTTGGCAAATAATATTCCTTCCTTCTGTTTTACATATTCATATAATTCAGATTTCGCTTTCAGCACTCCTTCTATCCCTCCAAATCCTTCTAAGTGTGCTTTGCCAATATTGGTAATTAAAGCGAAATCAGGATCGGCAATGTTGCAGTAAAATTCTATTTCTTTTTGATGATTTGCTCCCATTTCTATAATTGCAAATTCACAGTCCTTTTTAACGGATAATAATGTTAAGGGAACTCCAATATGATTATTAAGATTTCCCTTCGTTGCAGAAGTAATATATTTTGCGGATAATACTTTTGTAATTAATTCCTTGGTAGTGGTTTTTCCATTTGATCCCGTAATTGCTAAAACCGGAAATTGAAAGGTGGAGCGATATCTTTTTGCTAATTCCTGCAACTCCAATAAACTGTCGTTCACTAAAAAACATTGATGGTTTACAACATATTTTTCATCATCCACTACGCAACAAATTGCTCCCTTGTCCAAGGCAGTTTGTGCATATTCATTTCCGTTTACATTCGATCCTTTTAATGCAAAAAACATTTCACCACCCGAAATATTTCTTGTATCAATAGTAACGCCAGTGGAATGTTGAAAGAGCCCAAATAATTTTTCTATAGTATCGCTCATAAAAGAGTAAAAATAAAAAAGCCTTCCGTTTAACAGGAAGGCTTTTTCTATAAGTTACAAACAGATCAGAATTTATTCATGTTTCTGTCGGTCTTGTTTGCTTTCTTTTGTTTTTTAGTTTTCTTGAAGTGATTACCACCTTTAGTTTCATTGTCAACATCTCCACCTAAACGGATCATTGCACAACGGAAACCAATAGTTGCCGTAGATAGATCTTCCTCAAGGTAACGACGTGAACCCGGTGAACACCAGAAAGCTTCATCAGCCCATGACCCTCCTTTATATACTCTTGCATTATCACTGATCAAAGTGGACTTACCATATTCATAAGTAACACTTGAAGTGGAGTCACCATCCAGATAATCCACTACATATCCTTTTTTATAATTTCTGCGGTTTACAGATTCCTCATCTTTCACAGGGCGGTATTTAATTCTACCCAATGAATCCAATAATGGATATGAATCTTCATCTAGATCACGCACCTGATATTCGTTACCGCGATAAGGATTTAAATCTTCCATATCGGCATAAGTAACAGCGCGATAAACATCGGCTACCCATTCGTTCACATTTCCTGCCATATTATATACACCATAATCATTCGGCATAAATGAATATACCGGAGAAGTTACGATCGCATTATCATTCAATTTACCTGCTATACCTGCATAGTCACCTCGACCGCGTTTGAAGTTTGCAAGCATTTTACCCTGAGCCCATTTTTCTTTTGCAGAAGGTTGGCGAAGAGAAGTTCCATCCCAAGGATAGATTCTTCTGTCAGATATCATCTCGTTACCTGGCACTCTGTTACCAATCAAACCTAAAGCTGCATATTCCCATTCAGCTTCGGTTGGTAAACGATAGTCAGGCATAATTATTCCGTCTTCCATACGAATTGTTCTTCCCATCTTTGGGTCAGTAGCGTTCGGACTATAGTCTTTTTTACCTTTTTTGATACCAGTAGTATATTGACCAGTCATATATGTTTCGCCGGTAAAGTTATCTTCACCTGTTCCAAGTACATTTAGCTCAATATATTTTTTCTCAGCGAGTATCATTTCGTTTACACGGTCGCTTCTCCATTTACAGAACTCCGATGCTTGTAACCACGAAACACCCACCACAGGATAGTTTTGGTAAGATGGATGGCGAAGGTAATATTGTACATAAGGTTCATTGAAGGCTAACTCTTCACGCCAAACGAGCGTATCGGGAAGTGAGTTTCTGATTACTTCCGGAAAGTCTTCAAACTGTTTATCAACCCAATAAACATATTCCCGATATTGAAGATTGGATATCTCCGTTTCATCGATGTAAAACGACGAAACCGTTACCCGGCGGGCAATATTGTTATATTCGAAGGTTACATCCTGTTCGGACCAACCCTGGGTGAAGGTTCCACCCTGAACGAGCACAAGATTAGGTCCTGTGGCTTGTCCTGCGAATTTGTGTGCTTCAAATCCACCCCATTTGGCATCGTTATACTTGAAATTGGTAACCGACGACCTTTTTTTACAGGAGGAAGAAAATGCGAGCACAATAACTACAATTGAGAATACAATTGCAGGCTGAAGTTTTCTTTTCATACTTTGATCTTTTTACAGAGTTAACGCAAATGTATAAAACTTATTTTTACATTCATAGCACTGAGGGGCAATCGAGCATACTTTTTTGGCTATTTTTTTTTGTTCGTTTGCTGTTTTCCTTAAAACTAAACATCAGCGACAATTCATGGGCACCACCACTGAGCCCTGCCAAATCACCAATTGCTATATCATAACTGTAAGCAAACTTAACCAATCCTTTCGATAAACCCGCGCATACAACAACGTCGCTTAGATTTGAAGTATTGTGTTTAAAGAACAATCCTGATAAAATAATTCCTTTTTTCACATACAAACCCGCCTGTAACTGCTGAAACCCTGCCTGATTGGTGTACAGTGCAAAGGGATTTACGATTAGGGGATTTTTTTTCTTCGGACCTTGCATAAAAACACCTGTCTGTGCTGAAATGCTTACCGGAATTGCACTTGTATTGTCCCCGTAAAAACTTATAGTCGGTTTTGTGAGATGGGATGCAGACAAACCCACATATAAATTATTGCTGTATAAAAGCAATCCTGCCCCAAGGTCTATAGAAGCATCAGAAAGTACAGCGGGCGGGGCTTCCAGCGAAACATTTGGGTTTCCCAGTGCATCATTAAAACCATATAACAAGTTTATCTGGTCATAAAACTGAAGATTGGCCCAATTCAGCCGGTATTGCAAATAACTCAGTTGCATTCCGAAATTTAATGCCCAATTCTCCGAAAGCCTTGCCTGATACATGTATTGCATACCCATTACGGTTGATTGCAAAACGCCATCACCCTGATTGTCTTGATAGGCAAAAACCCCAATCCCACTGCTTATTGCATTTATATAGCCATCATAAGCTGCCCGATACGAAATAAAAGTTTGCGGCATATCAGGCCACTGATCCCGAAAATTTAAAATAATGCGCGGCTGACTATAGGCACCTGCAAAAGCGGGGTTTACGTATGTTTCAGAAGCATGCCATTGACTAAAGCGAAGGTCTTGGGCATTTAAAGAAAATTGCTTTGTAATGAACAAAAAGGAAATTATTAAGCTTAGAATAAAATATCGCCTGTTTGCCAAAAATGACCCGTAAATGGCAATATAATAGGGATATTTGCGTTTAACTGACACTTTAAAAAATTGAATTCACTAACTCCATAACCGGATTACAAATGTATAACAAAAGGGAACGGCTCATTTTTACTGCAATTTTAACGTGTTTATTTTCTTTTGAAGTATGGGCAGGCGAACAATTTTCGGTGGATCGAACTATTAATTGGTCAGAAACTCCCCGGATTTTTTCGCACGACGATAGTAAAAAAATGGAGGCCATGCAATTTGACGGCGCTTCCTTCCGCTTTGAAAATGAAGAAATGCTTCCTGTTTTTGCCGAATCATTCGATATCCGACAAGAGGGTTCCGTTACCATTACAATTGAAAATGCGGTTTATGAAGTAGTTACTAGTACTGCAAATAACGGAAGACCGAGCGAAAAAAATAAACAGAATTTTCAGGATCAGATCACAATAGAATATAGCATTGGATTTGCAAAAAATGAGGCTCAACTAGATGTACAATTTGTTCCTTTAAGAAAAAATAAATTAACCGGTTCCGTGGAAAAACTGGTAAGTTTCACTTTAGTAATTACCATTACCACAAATACCAATAATTACAAAACTACCGATGAGGCAGATTTCACCGATCACTCTGCTTTATCAGCAGGAACCTGGCATAAATTAAGTATTACCAAAGAAGGAATTTTCAAAATTGACAGATCCTGGTTAAATGCAAATGGTTTATCGGGAAGTATTAATTTCTCAACACTTGGAATTTTTGGAAATGGCGGTGGCATGTTACCGGAGTCGAATGCAACTTTCCGATATGATGATATTCAGGAAAATGCAATTTATAAATACGATGCAAATGGGAATGATTTTTTAGAGGATGGTGATTATATTTTATTTTATGGTCAGGCTCCACACAGATGGAATTATAATGAAACCACAAAAGTTTTTTCGCATCAAAATAATTTATATTCCGATAAGACATTTTATTTTATTACGCCAGATATGGGGTCAGGAAAATTCATTGAAGATCAAACCTCACTCCTCACAGAAAATATCATAAGCACGAGTTACGATATTATGTCGTTTTTAGATGCTGATAAAATAAATCTGATAAATTCAGGAAGAACCTGGTATGGAGATGTAATTGATGCCTATACCTCTGAGAGAAATTATTCTTTTTATTTCCCCGATCTGATTGTTGCTGAACCCATGACTATTCGCTCAAAGGCAGCAGGAGCAAGCCCTGTAGGATCAATCACTTTAGCCTATACAGCAAATACAACTGTAATTCCCGCCTCTTTATCAATACCGGTATTAGTAAGTGGATTTACCGAAACCTATGCAATTGAAGCAGGAATAGAAACTACATTTACCGCACCTGGTTCAGATTTTAATATGAATGTAAAATTCACCGGTTCTTCAGCATCCACAGCATGGTTAAATTATATTGAATTATTGGCACGTGCATCTTTAAAATATGATAATGCACAATTATATTTCAGGGATTCAAGAACTGTTGCACCCGGAAATATCACAAAATATATATTAGATGCTGATAACGGATTATTAATTTGGGATGTTACAGATCGCATAAATGTAAAAAATCAATTATATACGAGTACCGGTTCTGATATTAATTTTATATTATCCTCTGACAGTTTAAAACAATTTATTGCATTTAATAGTGATGATGCATTTTCATCTGCAGATATTAATTATGAAGGTGAAATATCAAATCAAGACCTGCATGATCTTACACTTGCTCCGGATTACGTAATTGTATCTCATCCATCCTTTTTAAACGAGGCGCGCCTTCTTGCAACTTTTCATCACGACACCCATGGATTAGATACTCTTGTAGTGGATATTAATAAATTATACAACGAATTTTCCTCCGGAGCACAGGATATATCGGCAATTCGCGATTTGATGCGCATGTTTTATACTCGTGCTGCCGGTGATGAAAGTTTAATGCCGCAATATTTACTTTTATTTGGCGATGCATCTTTTGATTACAGATATATCATGTTTGATTCTGATAAAAACACCTTAAAAGTTCCTAATTATGAGAGTAAAGAATCTCTTATGCGCGGAGTGTCCTATGGCACTGATGATTATTTTGGGTTTTTAGATTTAAGCGAAGGAGATAATATTGAAGAGACATCAGAAAAACTCGACATCGGCATTGGAAGACTTCCGGTTATTACACAGGAAGAGGCAACAGACATGGTGGACAAAATAATGCATTATAAATCGATTGAATCACTCGGAAGCTGGAGAAATTCATTTTGTTTTATTGCAGATGATGAAGATTATAATACACATGTGGAAGATGCAGATCTTCTTGCAAAATATATTAAAGATAATTATCCGATCTACAATATAGATAAAATCTATTTTGATTCATATCAGCAAATTCCTGGCGCCGGTGGTGAACGATATCCAGAAGTGGAAACTGCAATTTCAAATCGTATGTTTTCCGGTGCTTTTGTAATGAATTATCTCGGTCACGGAAATGAACAGAACTGGGCACAGGAAAGGGTTTTAGGGGTTGATGATATTAATGGATTTGACAATTACGACAAACTTCCATTATTTATAACTGCTACATGTTCTTTTTCCCGTTATGATAATCCAGATCGTCAATCTGCCGGTGAGTTAACTCTTTTAAATCCGCGCGGTGGCGCAATCGCATTAGTAACTACCGTGCGTTTGGTTTATGCTGCTGCAAATTATGATCTCAACAGTAATTTCCTTGAACATTTATTTTTACCAATTGATGGAAAATATCCCGCTTTAGGAGATGCAGTGAGAGAGGGAAAAAATGCGGTAACAACAGATCCGAAAAATAATAGAAAATTTATTTTATTGGGCGATCCTGCTTTAGTACTTAATTATCCTAAATACAGTGTTAAAACAACTACTGTAAATACATTTCCTATTATATCATATACTGATACTTTAAAAGCGTTGGATAAAGTAACAATTACAGGACAAATAAATGATGAGAGCGGAGTAAAAATGACTTCTTTTAATGGTATTGTTTATCCTGCAGTTTATGATAAACCTGTCACGATAAATACCATTGTAAATGACCCCACTTTTTCCGGAGTAGGATTTGGACCAAGTCAACCCTTTGCATTTGAATTGCAAAAAAATGCACTGTATAAAGGAAAAGCAAGTGTTATAAACGGGGAATTTACTTACACTTTTATCGTTCCAAAAGACATCTCTTATACTTACGGAAATGGGAAATTGAGTTATTATGCCGACAATGGAGTTGAAGATGCAAACGGTGCTGATTTTAATGTGATAATTGGGGGAACTGCCGACGATGCTGCCGAAGACACTGAGGGACCTGTGGTGGATGTATTTATGAACGATGAAACATTCGTTTTTGGAGGATTAACAGACGAAAATCCAACATTATTGATCCAACTGAACGACCTCAACGGTATTAATGCTTTGGGAAATGCGATCGGCCACGACATCACTGCCACTTTGGATGAGGATCAGCAAACCATGTTAAAACTCAACGATTATTACGAGGCGGAACTCGACCAATACCAAAGCGGTACTGTTTCTTATCCTTTGGCTGATATTTCGGAAGGCCGACATACTGTTGTTGTAAAGGCCTGGGATGTTTACAATAATTCCGGTGAGGGATATACTGAATTTGTGGTAGCCGAAACTGCTGATCTGGCCCTGAGTCATGTTTTAAATTATCCGAATCCATTTACAACAAATACCTCCTTCTGGTTTGAACACAACCGTCCGGGAGATATTTTAGATGTTAAGGTGGAAATATTTACCGTGAGCGGAAAAAGAATAAAAACGCTGGAGCAACAGGTTTCCACTGACGGCTACAGGGTCGACAATATAGAGTGGGATGGCCTTGACGAGTATGGTGACAATATTGGAAAAGGTGTATATATTTACAAATTAACCGTAAAAGCAAGCAGCGATAATTCAAAAGCTAATGAGTTTCAAAAGCTTGTTATACTAAAATGATTTTTCACTCGTTATAGAATACTTTATTTTTGCATTCCCAATATTAACAGAACTTATGCTTACTATTCAGAAAATTTCGATGCTGGTTGTCTCTGTGATTACACTTTCAACTTCAGTTCAAGCTCAAATCACCTTAGGTACAGGTACCGGAGATGATTATTTAAATACAGTAACTACAGCCGTTCCGTTCTTAAGAATAGCTCCTGATGCGCGTTCCGGCGGTATGGCCGATGTGGGAATCGCAATTTCCCCGGATGCTAACTCCATTTTCTGGAATGCCTCCAAACTTGTTTTTATTGATGATGAAACCCCTTCCGGACTTTCAATTACCTACACTCCCTGGTTAAAAAATTTGGTGAACGATATTTACCTCGCCTATATAAACGGATATTGGAAAGTTGATGAATTATCCGCTCTAAGTGCTTCACTTCGATATTTTTCATTGGGAACCATCACTTTTACCGATAATTCCGGAAATGTTTTACAAGATTTCCGCCCCAATGAATTTGCTTTTGATGTGGCTTATGCCAGAAAACTTACTGATAATTTTTCAGCGGGTCTAAACTTAAAATATTTATACTCCAACTTAGCAACCGGTCAGGTTGTTAATGGTGTGGAAATAAAACCTGCACAAGGTGTCGCTGCTGATATCTCCATGTTTTATACTAACGAGTTTAAAACCAGCGGAAAAGATTCTGAATTAGGGTTAGGACTAAATATCTCCAATATCGGAAACAAGATCACTTATACTTCCAGTATTGAAAAAGATTATATCCCAACAAATCTTGGATTAGGTGCATCTTACGGTGTACATTTCGACGATTATAATAAACTTACACTTGCAGTTGATCTTAATAAATTAATGGTTCCGACTCCGGATACTGCCGATTCAGATCCTCAGAATGGAATTCCCGATTTTAAGGAACAAGGCGTAGTAAGCGGCATGTTCAGTTCTTTCGGAGATGCTCCAAATGGATTCAGTGAAGAATTACATGAGATAATTGTTTCTACAGGATTAGAATATTGGTACGACGACAAATTTGCAGTGCGCACAGGAT
>JAYSYX010000289.1:0-9048 GCA_043727235.1 Bacteroidota bacterium | reverse complement strand
AATCCAAAATTATAAATTGTAAAGTGTAACATAAGTTTTTATTTGAATTATTATGATAAAATAAAGGTTTTAGTGTAAAAACTGTTTTTCAAAGAGGCATACTTATTAACTTATAATATTATCGAATCAGATATTCATGAAAAAATTATTTTTTCTATTGGTTTTACTTTACATAACACAAACCCGGGTTTTTACTCAGCCTGTGTTATACCAATGGGATTACAGGTATGGAGGTATCGGCGATGAATGGTTATATGAATTTAAACCCACAATGGATGCGGGTTATATTCTTGCCGGATTCTCTTATTCCGGTATTAGCGGAGATAAATCACAAGCCTCATGGGGAGATCGCGATTATTGGCTGGTAAAAACAAATTCAATGGGAATTTTGGAATGGGAACAGCGATATGGCGGGTCAAGTTCTGATATTTTACACTGTACTTATCATACTGCAGATGGTGGTTTTATTGCAGGTGGGATGAGCAATTCTCCGGTAAGTGGAAATAAAACAGAAGGACTGATGGGAAGCTTCGATTATTGGATAGTTAAGACAGATGCATTAGGCAATATTGAATGGGATAAAAGATATGGAGGAACAAGTTCAGATGATCTTCGATCTATTTATCAAACCAACGACGGAGGATATTTATTGGCAGGACGATCATTATCCGGAATAGGAGGCCATAAAACAGAAGCAAATTACGGCACAGGCGACTGGTGGATAATAAAAATTGATGCTACAGGAACTTTAGAATGGGAAAAATCGTACGGCGGTTCGGGTGATGAATATTTTGTTGGTGTGGTGCAGACTACCGACGGAGGTTATCTTTTGACAGGAGATTCCAACTCAGGAATCAGCGGAGATAAAACAATGGTTTCAAAAGGTTTTACTGATTATTGGATCATAAAAACTGATGCTTCAGGAAATGTGCTTTGGGATAAAAGTTATGGAGGAAATAGTATTGATATTCTTTATAATATGATTCCAACCTCAGATAATGGTTTTATGCTTGCCGGTATAAGTTGGTCATCAGCCACCGGCGATAAAACACAACCATGCTGGGGAATGAACGATTACTGGTTAGTGAAAATAGATGCCGTTGGAAATTTGGAATGGGAAAAAGATTTCGGCGGAATTGATATAGAGGAAACTATGGGAAATGTTATTCAAACACTGGATGGCGGCTATCTTGTAAATGGTGTGACCTATTCTGATATCAGTGGAAATAAAACTGAATTAAATCTGGGATATCGTCAGCAATGGGCTGTAAAAACAGATGCTGCAGGAAATTTATTGTGGGAGAAAACCATTTTTACCAATGATCAGGATTTTAATGGATTTGTTGCTGAAACTGACAGCGGATGTTATACATTCGCAAGTTTTACTCCCGCCGGAATTGGTGGATATAAAACACAACCGTCATGGGGATCAAATGATTATTGGATGGTAAAATTTTGTTCCGAACCTGTTTTATTACCTGTGGAATTAATTTCTTTTCATGGAATTCATTCGGATGAAAAAAATCATCTCTTCTGGTTCACGGCTTCTGAGTTAAACAGTGCAAATTTTGAAATTCAAAAAAGCAAAGCAGGCGATCCATTTAAAACAATAGGGCAAATTAATGCAGCGGGATATTCCAATCAATTATTATCATATACCTTTTCTGATCCGCACCCTGACATTGGAAATAATTATTACCGACTTAAACAAAATGACATTAACGGAACATATACTTATTCTTCCACAATAGTAATAACAACAAATGAAAATACCTTACCGGAATTTATTATATCACCTAATCCGGTAAAGAATTATTTTGAAATTCAACTTCCGGGTTTAGAACAATATATTATTAATATCTCTAATAGTAAAGGAAATCTTGTACATCGTGAATTAAATTATACTTCCGGAAAAGTAATTGATATTTCATTATTTCCCGAAGGGTTCTATTTTATCAATATTTCCAATGCCAGATATAACTTTAACGGAACTATTGTGAAAAATTAAGATTGAAGCTCTGCTAATACTTCGCAGTGCAGAAACCTATCAATTAACATCCAATATTTCCATTTCCTGCTCTTCACCTTTCTCTTCAAATAATTCGATCCTGACCTCTGACCCATCCTCCTGTTTTCTGTTTCCCATTGCAGTAGGAATACCTCCGGCAATTCCCACTCCGATAGAAGCGAGTAGAATTACACATGCCAATGAAAAGATCTTTAATATCTTTCTGAAATTTTTCATAAAAAATTAGTTGAAAAAACTTAAATAATCCAATAAAATAATTATCATGAAATCATATACAGGAAAATTCGCAATAGAATTTAGCCTATAAAAGAAGTGATAACCACTTCTTCAGAAAGTGCAGGAATGATCTTTAAATGTAAGGTAGTAGCATTGATATTAAAAGAATTTAATTCCGATCGTATAACAACATATTTTGTTACAAGTAAGTTGTTAAGTTCAATTAAAATATTATAGGAAAAGGAATTAACAGTATTTAAATGGTTTTGATAGAAATATTTACTTAAGTTCTGATGAATTTTAAAACTCTTTGTAAAAGCAGAGGGTTTTGCAGTATTGAACCACTCCGTTTGGACTGAAGAAATTTTTTGTGACCCAATATTACCCGCGTTTCCTCCAAAAGAAAAAACGGCTACAAAAATGGAAAATAGGATCGTCCATTTTGGCAATAATTTTTTGACGTATAAAATCTTTTCGGGCATATTATTTAACAAAGATAACAGCAATTAGTTGTGAACATTTTCGACCGATAAATGGTTCCGAGCAATGAGTGATGAGTGATGAGTTTAACTTTCGTGGGCCGGGAGATTTTACTTCGGGTTAGTGGTGAATGGTCCACCTTCGCTAAAGCTACGGCGGATAAATGAGTGGTGAGTTTGCCAATCGTGAGCATGATGGTTTTAATATCCCTCCAGTGGATGGTGAAAAACACACAACCACGGCGTAATGGCCGGATTCACGGTTCACGATTGACTTGTCCTGCGTAGCTTTAGCGAAGGCGGACGATTCACGTAATTTAGTAAATAACTACTTCCCCGGTGTTTACATAAATATCATCAGCATTGTAAACATCTATAATATAAGTTCCCTTTCTGGTAAATGTTTGTTTCACGAAGGCATAATCCCATTCGGGTTGAATTGTAATATTATAGGAATCATAATCAATAAAATCGTCTCCTAAATCTTCGAATACATCAATATAAAACAGATCGGTTTTGAAAACCTTGTCGTTTGCGATATAAATTGTTACAGTTACAGAACCTGTGGTGCCTAAAGGAAATGATTCTGCTTCACCGATCATTTTACCATCAGTTACCTCCTCGCAAAAGGTCACGAATGAATCTTCATAATAAAAGGTACTCATTGAAGTATCTTCATTTGCCAGATCAAATGAATCGGCATCAATCACAAATATTTCTGTGTAAGCAGTTGCTGCTACTTTACCATCCATCATGACAGTAAATTTATATTCACCAACTTCAGTGAAAAAATAATCATACATCACCCAGTTCTTACCAGTCTCAGGAGTAAGGGTTAATTTATTATAGCTAATATATTCATAGGTATAGGCCGATTTCTTGTCAACCTGTATATATAATTCGCTGGAAGTGATTGCATAGATCTGTTTGTAAAGGATGTAGACATATCCGCCGTCATAATCAATATTCCAGGACTCGAACAAACCGGAAGCAGTTCCGAATTCATCAAAACTTTCGCACAGAACAACACTTTGTCCGCTCTGATCACTTTGACTAATACCTGCAGTAATTGATGAGGCGAAAATGATAAAGGCTAATATTAAACTCTTCATAAATGTGGATTTAGCATTCAAAATTACAATAATTTAATAAAAGTGATAATCGGCGGAATCGCTAGCCGTAAAACGTACGATCAATAATTCTGCTTTACTCTTTTTTTACAAATTTTTTGGGTTTTATTCAATACTTTTAGCACTCAGTATTACATTCTGGTATACTAATGCAAAAAGGTCACGAATGACAAAAAGAACAAAATACATGGTATTGATCGGATGCGTCCTATTAATCGCAATAGGAGGATTTGGTTTTACTTTTAAGAAACAAATTCTATCTCTGGTAAGAGAAAAAAATGATTACAAAATGCGAACAGTCAGCAATGTTCGTCCCGACCAGATACCATATACCGGTTCCGGAGGGAGTGCGGAAATGATAGATTACCTGAACATGGTGTATCAAAAAATTAATTGTCCGGAGTGCAAATTCATGAACAATGCTATTGCAAACGATATACTCACCAAACCCGTTCCTGCAGATCCAAAGGAAAAATTCATGTATAATTTTATGTTGTGTAATCAGTTAATGAATTCCGGACGTGTGGAGGAAGCAATTAAATTGATAGAAGCATATGAAAAAACATCTGATTATAAAAAGCTGGAGGATAAAGATCTATATAAATGGTGCCTGGCTACCGGTATTACCTATTTGCGTTTCGGGGAATTAAAAAATTGTATCGATGATCATAATGCACAATCATGTATTTGGCCTCTTTCGGAGATGGCTCAACATAACGATGAATGGGGAGCGAGAAAAGCTATTGAAGTATACACCCGTATTCTGGATAATTATGCCGAGGATCTGAGTTCCCGATGGCTATTGAATATTGCTTATATGCAAATAGGCGAATATCCGGAAAAGGTTCCTACCGCATATTTAATTCCACCTGAATCATTTAAAACCGAATTTGAAACTCCCCGATTTAACAATATAGCAGCAAACCTTGGTGTTGATTATGCAGATATGTGTGGTTCTGTAATTATGGATGACTTTAATAATGATGGCTATACTGATATTTTTCAGGGAGGTTGGGGACTAAATGAGCAGGTGCATTATCTTATAAATAAAGGAGATGGAAGTTTTGAAGATGTAAGTGAAAAAGCAGGATTAAATAAATTCCCCGGTGGATTAATGATGATGCAAACCGACTATAATAACGATGGTTTTTTAGATGTATTTATTTTGCGTGGTGCCTGGTTTGCTGAATTTGGAATTTTACCAAATTCACTCTTAAAAAATAATGGAGATAATACTTTTACAGATGTAACAGTGGAGTCCGGAATTTTTAGTTGTCACCCCACTCAAACTGCCACCTGGGCCGACTTCAACAACGATGGATGGCTTGATGTATTTATAGGCAATGAGGCGAATAGAAATGGAGGAGATAAAATAAATGACTGCGAATTATTTCTTAATAATAAAGGGACATTTACCAATATTGCTAAGGAAGCCGGATTAGATCTTAATGCCTTCGTAAAAGGAGTTACATCGGGCGATTATGACAACGATGGTGATGCTGATATTTATGTTTCTGTTAATGGAGCTATAAATCACCTATATAAAAATGAAACAAAAAAGGGCAGCAACCAATTAAAATTTATTGATGTAAGCTCAAAGGCAGGAATTAAAGGTCCGATACAAAGTTTTTCCTGTATGTTCTTCGATTATAATAATGATGGTTGGCTTGATATATTAAATTTCAGTTACGATCCCAATGCCGCCGATAATGATATTGCTGCCGAATATTTAAAATTACCCCGCAAAAGCGAATTAACTGCTTTGTATATCAACAACAAAAATGGAACTTTTAGCGATAAGGCAAAAGAAAATGGTCTCGACAGAACATTTTTAGTAATGGGTTGCAGTTATGGTGATTTCGATTTGGATGGTTGGTTAGATTTTTATGCAGGCACTGGCAAACCTTCCTTTCGTAGTTTAATTCCGAACCGTTTATTTCATAATAATGAGGGGAAAGGATTTCAGGATTGCACTACATCTTCGGGAATGGGTCATTTACAAAAGGGCCATGGAATTTCCTTTGCCGATCTCAACCACGACGGATACCCTGAAATTTTTGCTCAAATGGGTGGCGCTTATGAAGGTGATGGTTTTCAGGATTGCCTTTATGAAAATCCCGCAAGTTGGAATAATAATTTTATTTCCATCGATCTTGTTGGAACTACTTCTAATAAAATTGCAATTGGTGCACGTATAAAAATAGTTGCAGTACAAAATGGGATTCAACGCAATATTTATGAATGGGTTACTACCGGAGCAAGTTTTGGGGCAAATAACTTAAGGGCAGAAATAGGATTGGGAAAAGCATCACACATAGTTCAAATAGAAATTTATTGGCCTCAAACAGGAGTTACACAAACAATAAAAAATGTAGCCCTAAATCAACATATCAAAATTGTGGAGGGAACAAATGATTATACTATTCTAGAACTTCTTCCCTTTAAATTTAATGTGCTAAATGATAGTATTACGCATCATCATGAGATGACATTGTAACCGAGCATTTATTTATCGCAGCAATGATATCTCTAAATAAAAAAAGCCTCGCAAAATGCAAGGCTTTTAGGAAAATCTTTTTTATTTATTGATAACCAATTGTTTTACCATTTGAATATCCCCATATGAAATTCTTATCATATAAATACCAGATGCGAAATTCAAAGTGGAAAAATTATCGGAGTAATTATTATTAATAATATTCACATTCTTTTCAACTATTATATTACCCAACATATCGGTAATGGAAAGATATGCGGGAAATTGACCCTCTTTTTCCGAAGTAAATACAATATTGAACTGATTATTTGCAGGGTTTGGATAAATTTCCAATTGCGCTTCAGAAACGATTTCACCTTCTTTACAACTTGCGATTATTGTTTTAATGGCTGATGTTTTTGAACAACCTACTGCATTAAATACTTTTACACGATATGCACCGGGAGCTGTAACAATCAAGGTCTGATTTACCTCACCAATAATTGTTGCACCATCCTTTATCCATAAATAAGTAAACCCGGTTCCGGCATTTGCAACGAGATCAACATTTGGTAATCCGCAAAGGTCGGTGCCATCTGGTGTTGAAATTGTAGCACCCGGATTGGCGTTTACAGTGCAATTTAGGGCTGAAGATGTTGCAAAACATCCACCAGGAATTGTAACTTTTACTGTATAATTTCCCGATTTGGTAACACTGTATGAAGACCCCGTTGCTCCTGCTAAAATTGCATCATTCCTTAGCCATTGATAAATATATCCAACTCCAGTATTTGCATTTAATATCAGGTTAGTGCCTTTACAAACTACGGTCGCTCCGGCGGGAGTAATAGTGGCAGTTGCTGCGCCTTCATCTATTGTTACATTGCAATTATCATCCATGCTATTACATAATTCAACTGCCCCCGGATTAACGGAAGATAAAAGATCATTACAATCGGTGCTATTTGCAGAATAACCCGAAGGCACTCCTAAACAACTTGTGGTAGTAATTGAAATATTTCCATAACCATCACCATCCGCATCCTGATAATAGGTAACCGGCGTGCATGTTGTAACAGATAGATTATAATCCTCCGCTTCCCCTTCATTATATAACGCAGTTGATTCGCCTGCAAGAGGAATTGCATTATATAAACTTCTTACACGCATTCTTGTTAATCCTAAAGTAGCAGTACCCGGAACCGTAATGGTTCCATTTACAATAGCTGTTGTTGGTGTTGTTGATTGAAAAACAAATTCACTCGCATCGTTAAAATCTCCGTCAATATTCCAATCCACCCAAATGCCATATCCTTGTTCATAATCAATGCCCGACTGCAAACTGAAATTAAAGGTTGAACCTATATTTGCAACAGCGGTCATACCTGAGAAATAAGTATAATTTCCCGGATTTGCCGAACAGCTTGAATTTAAGTTCGAGATATTGGTAACTGCTCCGCTCGTAGAAAAATCGTCAATAAAATCGAATGTTAAGCAACTTGATTCAATATATAAAGCCTCTGTATAGCACACATCGGCTCCGGTTGTGAAAGAATTATTAATACAGGCAGTTACACCGGTGGCATTATAGGGCCGAACCTTCCATTTATATAAAGTATTCGGACTCAATAACGTTGCATAAGATAATGCTGTGCCCAAATCAACATTACTTGCAATATTATTATAATTAGGTGCATTTGAGCCCATGGTGATCTTGTATCCGGTTGCAAATGGAACAATATCCCAGGAAATTTCCATATTTCTGCAAACTCCGACTGCCGCTTCCGGAGGGGAAAATGTTGTAAGACAACCTGGGCTTGTAACCACATTCCGCTGAACAGAAATATCATCCATATAGATATTGAATCCAAAACCCGAGATCGCTTTAAAAATGATATAATTTGATGTTGTATTATATGTGGATGGAATTGTAAAAGTATAATTATACCATCCTTCTGCAGCCTCAGTGGGAGTAGCAGTCATTTTTCTGTTAATAGTGCCCAATAATGTTCCACCGGCAGATGCATTGGTGGTATTCACATACACTTCCATTTTATCTGAACCGAAACCCGGGTCCCGATATATCCAGAAACTTACGGTGTAAGAACCGGAAATAGTGAAATCCAAAACTGATGTGCTAAGGTCGCATGCAGTTCCTGCCGCAAAATAAAAGGAATTGAACTTTGCTTCCGCAGGATCAGAATGTGGCTCCTGAACAGGGGCTCCGCCCGTAGTAACTCTGGTAAACAGGCCAGGTAAACCGGTTCCTGCTACTTTTATGTTGGTCCAGCCAGCGGGGGGCATGATGGCAAAATCATCAAAACCCTCTGATAATAAGGTATCCTGAGCTTTTACTGTATTTGTTTGGATAAAAAATGTTAAGCAGAAAACGAGACTTAACATATGGAATGGGGAGGAAATTATTTTCATGATTTAGTGTTTATTAGGCGACAAAGGTAGGATAAAATGGCTATTTAAACGAACTTTTCCCCCTATTATTAAGGAATTAACATGACCTGAAGTTGCCTGAAAAAACTTAAAAAATAAATTACTTTATAATCGGTGAATTCAAATAATACTTTTATCCGCAGAAATAATTTTGGGTCACCTTCATTTTCTGGAGCACATATCAATGAATTATTATTTTTAGGTATTTGAAAGGTCGTTAATAATATTAAAAATCAAAATCCAGCTCCGGTTTATTTATTCCAGTTAAGT
>JAYSYX010000288.1:0-3468 GCA_043727235.1 Bacteroidota bacterium | reverse complement strand
ACATGCTTAATATGTAATTTTTACGTTATTTTTAACCAATGAATTTTACTACTCCTGAAAGGACTTCTAGCGTATTCGATTATGATCCGTTTGGGATGACGCTGGTGGGCAGAACTTGGAGTCTTGGAAGCAAGTATAGATACGGGTTTCAAAATCAGGAGGTGGATAATGAGTTTTGGGGTGGCGCAATTTCCTTTAAATATAGAGTTGAAGACGTAAGACTTGGTAGGTTTTTTAGTGTTGATCCACTTTTTGATAAATACCCTTATAACAGTCCATATGCTTTTTCTGAAAATAGATTAATCGATTCACGAGAATTAGAAGGTTTGGAAAAAGTTGATGTTAATGATTTTCCATTGCAACACAGGCCACTTATTTGGGTTTATAATTTAACGCAATCTAGTCCTGAAAAATATGTATATAATCGAACCGCAGGGGCTCTTGTGAAGGCTCAAGAAGGAACTTTACAAAAAGCATCAAACGATTACCAGTATAAAACAGAAACTGGTAATTACAATTCTGCAATCCCGAAACAGGTTCGCGACATAAACTACATCTTTTCAAATGTTAATTATAATACAAAAATCATTAGCGGTTATGCCAAGTATACTAATACAATGGTTACTGCCCAGTCAGTATTATTTGAAGGGGCAGCAATAACTAAAATTAGTTCAGTCAACAATGCTTTTTCTATTGGATTAAATTCAAATTCAATCAAAAAATCAGCTGCTCCCGAATCCTATCTTTTCCGCTTTGATACACGCGAGCCTGACGCTATATTTAAATCTGGATTTAATGCAAAAGGAAATAATATGAGTCTTTCGCAACATGTAAATGAAAATACTTTTAATAGTGGATTTATTAGTACAACAACAGATCCTAATTTCACAAGAGGAATTGGTGACGGTTATGTTTATACTATTAAAAATTCAGGAGTAGGAATAAATGTGAACAGCCTTTTTCCGGATAATAAATATGCTTATGAAGCTGAAGTAGTATTTAAAAATAGTTTGTCTTCAGATTATATTCTAGGCGCAAGAAAGGTTTCTGATGGAAAATTCACTGGTCCTTTTATTAAACCCAGTTCAAATTCATCAATTAAATGCAATGTTGCAGACTATTAAAGACCCATTATGGAGAAAATTATTTATCTCATGAGTTCTTCTGGAATTAAACAAGAAATCAAAATAGATATAAATACGACTGTTCCTAGTATAAAAATTGTTGAGCCCTCTAATAATTTGATATTTGCAAGTTCCGATTTGTTCGAATGTTTAAAATTAATGCGCAAACATTTTGATTTACAAGATATTAAAATTCTATGTAATGGTGCTCGAATAGATGTGTTTCCTTCAAGGTTATTGAGGCAAAATGGAAAAGGGCAAAAAGCATATGTTCAACGATTGGGATTTCCAGTTACAAAAACTGATATTGTTAATATATTTGATTTCGCAGACGACAATTTAATTGGATCAATTGAAAGTCAAGAAAAATTCCATGAAAGATGGCTGAAATCGTAGATTTTAAAAGTTATAAAAAAATATAATTAATAAAAATGTATATTAATATTAGCCAATGAATTATTCAACTCTCCAACTTATTTCAAACACTCTTAATTATGATCCGTCCGGGATGACGCTGGTAGGGAGAACTTGGAGTGTGGGAAGTGAATACAGATATGGGTTTAACGGAAAAGAGCAAGATCCAGAAACTTATGCTGAAGGAAATATATATGACTATGGATTTAGGATATACAATCCGAGATTAGGGAAGTTTTTAAGTGGTGATCCTTTGACCGGTTCCTACCCTTGGTATACACCATATCAATTTGCAGGCAACAATCCAATTAAATATATAGATTTAGATGGCCTTGAGCAGGCATATAAATACCCTATAACAGGAGCTACGATTGCTGCATCAGATAATTTAACAGTGCCCATTCAAACACCATCTGGAACGGCTGTTTTAGGTAACGGTAACAAAAGTCAACCATCAAACATCAAGGAATCTTCCAATATAATAGATTGGATGTAAAATATCAATATCTAACAATTATTTAATCCCCAGTTCCTTTATTGTTGAATTAATCTGAGTATCTAACTCAGCTTTATCATAATAAACTCCCGGATAATTGGCTAAATCATCCTCAAACGGCGAAAATCTTCCTACGACTTTAGATAATTGGTAAAAGAGTGTCTTTTCTTTTTCGTTCAAAGTGGTCAAATTAATTTCTAGATTATAAGCTAGATAAAATTCATCGCAAAATACATTTTCATCAATTTCTTTTTTCATGTATTTGTATAATAGTTCGTATATTCTTTTCTTATTTGTTTTTTCACTCATAGCAGAATTTATTTAGGTATTTCAGGTAATGGCCCCATTGTTCTTCGACCGTATTCAAAATGCCAAATTGTGTTACTTGCCTTGTCATATAATATTTCTAAATTATACTTAGCACCATCTCTATAAATATTTCCGTAATACATTTTTCCTGCTGAGCCTTTTGGGTCAGGAAATGCTTCCGCGGTATTAATAATTTCTTCTTGTAGGGTCAGTGGAACATATCGATCTGGATTACTCATGTGTTTTGAAGGTGTTGTAGAAAATTTTATTCCTGTATTTGCTTCCGTTTTAGCTACTACTCCAAATCCACGTGATTGAACACCGAATTTTGCAGTTCCTGCAACTCCTGTCGCAATATAAAGCCAATTTAATGGTCTTGTCCATTCATCAATAAAAAGAGTTTTATACGCTCCCCAAATATCTCCATTCCAGGCAATAATTGTTGATTCTCGCATATGATAACCTGTACCATACAACCAATTTGCAATTGAAGCGTATTTATTTACATTAATAATAAAATTATCAATTTGATCCGCAGGTATCACCCAATCAATTCTTGGTATGTCAAATGTTCCCCTCGATCCTGATAGGTCAGTAATCATTATTGATGCTGTATAAAAACTTAAAGTTTCGCAACCATCTGCATCATAACTGTAGTTAGGTAAAATCTCGTAATCACCACATACGAATGATTCTGATGCTCTACTGTTTCCATAAGGCATTGTACCATTATATTCAGCTACATCAACAGGTTCTATATCTCCTGATGCCAATTGAGTTGGGGTATATGTATCATAATCACAATTAGTTTCATTTGCGTCACTTCCAACTCCATCACCTGTAACACCTTCACAAATATCATCTGCCTCCAACCCATCTAAATCAATGGCGACAATTGGTCTATTAAACGCGAATTGATATGGTGTTACCCATGCAAATGAATTAAACAATGGATCTACACTCAAAAACCTTCCTAACCTAGGATTATATATTCTAAATCCGTAGTCATATATATTTCCTTCGCCATACGTTTCTGAATCACTCTCTTTCCCATTAAAGCCATATCTGTATTCATTTCCAAGACTCCAATTTCTACCCACCAACGCCATCCCAAACGGATCATAA
>JAYSYX010000287.1:0-3471 GCA_043727235.1 Bacteroidota bacterium | reverse complement strand
TGAGATTCGAACGAATTAAAAAGCTGCGCAAATTGTTGTGCAGGTCTATAAGGAGATCAAATTTTTCATTAGAAAGTTGTTGTACTAAAGAGGGTAATTTTTTATCCTCCAGAATATGAATTTTGCTGATATAATGATTTGCTTCTAAAATAGATACATACTGTTTTTTAGTTGCAAAATGTATTTCCGCATCTGGCAATTGTTGTTTCAGGCAACGTATCACAGGAGTTGTGAGAACGATATCTCCGATAGAACTAAAACGAATGACCAGAATCTTTTTTGGCATTTGTAAATTTGCACAAATATCTGAAATGTTAGGCTTAAAATTACCCACTGACCCACGTTGGGTTGATCTTGCAGAAATGAGTCTGCAAGAAATTCTCACCGACCATGCTTATTGTGAGCAAAAGGCTGCCTCTACAGTAATTTCAATTATTCAGCAGTATCCTTATCGGGAACGACTTGTAGAAGAATTAGCGCCCATTGTAACTGAAGAATGGGGTCATTTCAGATTGGTATTAAAAGAATTAAAAAAACGCAATTTAAAATTAGGTAATCAACGCACAGATGAATACGTTGCGCAATTGGTAAAATTTCAACGAAAGGGCGGAACCAAGGAAGATCAAATGCTTGAAAAATTATTATTTGCCGCACTAATTGAAGCGAGAAGTTGTGAACGTTTTCGTTTGTTGAGTGAGGGCTTAAAAGAGGAAGAACTTCGAACATTTTATCGCGAATTTATGATAAGTGAAGCAGGGCATTACCGATTATTTATTGAGTTGGCAAATGAATATGTTGGAACAGAAAAAGTGAAAAAACGTTGGATCGAATGGTTAGAGTTTGAGGCAAATGTTATGAAGGAATTGGAACTAAGTGGAAAAACAATGCATTAATAAAATAATTCAATTGAAAATATAGATGGTATTTACCCTAAAAACGCTAATCTTTTACCCTTTCTATTTGCAACCTTGCCCGCAATAAAATATCTTTGCAACTCCAAAATCAAAAAATTGGCTGATAGTGTAACTGGCAACACGTCTGATTTTGGTTCAGAAGAGTCTAGGTTCGAGCCCTAGTCGGCCAACAGCGACCCCGGTAATTGTTATCGGGGTTTGTTATTTTTGCCGCTGCTACTCCATTTTACAGGGAGCCGCAGCCATTTATCATTGAACTTAAAATACATTGAAGCATGTCCATCAACAAAATTGTAAGTCTGCTCGGCGATAAAGCCGATTATCTCTTAAACCACGAGACTAAAACGATCTCTAAAGAAAGTATTCATTTACCCGGACCTGATTTTGTGGATAGAATTTGGGTAGGTTCTGATCGCAATCCGCAGGTAATCAAAAGCTTGCAGCAAATGTATGGCACAGGTCGTTTGGCAAATACAGGATATTTATCCATACTTCCTGTTGATCAGGGAATTGAACACAGTGCAGGTGCATCCTTTGCAAAAAATCCTATTTATTTCGATCCGGAAAATATCATCAAGCTTGCCATGGAAGGCGGTTGTAATGCAGTTGCCACTACCTATGGGGGTTTGAGTATGATAGCTCGTAAATACGCACATAAAATTCCGCTCATTGTTAAGGTGAACCACAACGAATTTCTAACCTATCCCAATAAATTTGATCAGATCATGTTTGCATCCGTAAAATCCTGCTGGGATATGGGCGCGGCTGCGATCGGGGCGACCATTTATTTTGGTTCCGATGAATCTGCAAGACAATTGCAAGAAGTGAGTGAGGCATTTGAATACGCTCATGAATTGGGAATGGGCACTATCTTATGGTGTTATCTTAGAAATCCGTCGTTTAAAAAAGATGGTGTGGATTATCATTTGAGTGCGGATCTTACCGGTCAGGCAAATCATCTGGGGGTGACTATTAAAGCCGATATCATTAAACAAAAACTTCCTGAGAACAATGGGGGGTATCTTGCTTTAAATACAAAGGAATCTGCGTACGGAAAAAATGATAAACGCATTTACGATGAATTAACTTCTGAGCATCCGATTGACCTGTGTCGTTATCAAGTGGCAAATTGTTATATGGGTCGTGCAGGCTTGATAAATTCAGGCGGAGCATCCACCGGTGAAGCTGATATTAACGAAGCTGTAATTACGGCAGTAATTAATAAAAGAGCCGGCGGAATGGGGCTGATTTCAGGCAGAAAAGCATTCCAGCGTCCTATGAAAGAAGGTGTTGGAATTTTAAATGCAATTCAGGATGTATATTTATCGAAAGAAGTTACGATTGCTTAATTTCGTTTAACCAAAAATTTAATTTGCTGTTGTTAAAATTATTTTTTTAACAGGCATAAAAAAGGGATTGCAGAATGTCTGAACAAAAACCCGAAAAAGTAAGCTGGTTCAAACGCAAAGGGCGCGGTATTGATACACCAACAGAAGAAAAACTGGATACGCCGGAAGGTGTGTGGTGGCGTTGTCCAGAGTGCAAAAAAACAACCACAACAGAAGAGTATAAAGATAAACTCTGGTGCTGTCCCGCCTGTAATTACCATGGTCGAATTGGTTCCAACGAATATTTTTCAGTATTTTTTGATGGTGGAGAACATTCCCTTCTTTTTGAAAATATCATGTCGAAAGACGCTCTGAATTTTAAAGATATTAAAGATTACGAAACACGTTTACAGGATGCACTTAAAAAATCCAACTACACTGATGCACTCAGCGTAGGATTGGGAAAAATTGAAGGCCGTGAATCGGTAATTTGTTGCATGAATTTCGAATTTATAGGCGGTAGTATGGGTGTAGTGGTGGGAGAAAGAATTTCCCGCGCAATTGATCATTGTGTGCAGCACCATTTACCATTAATGATTATATCTAAATCCGGTGGAGCCCGAATGATGGAAAGCGGATTTTCGCTCATGCAAATGGCAAAAACTTCGGCTAAACTCACCTTATTATCAAAACATAAGCTTCCATACATCTCTCTTTGCACAGATCCTACAACCGGGGGTGTAACAGCCAGTTACGCAATGTTGGGAGATATTAATATCGCTGAACCAAAAGCGCTTATCGGCTTTGCCGGACCTCGTGTAGTTAAAGAAACCATTAAAAAAGACCTTCCAAAAGGGTTCCAATCTGCTGAGTTTGTGTTGGAAAGTGGTTTTTTGGATATTATTGTTGAGAGGAAGGATTTGAAGAAGAAGGTTTCGGTGTTGATTGAGCATTTGATGGGGGGAGGGCAGTAAACAGTCAACAGTTGGCAGTTTGTAACATCGGAGATGGTTCCTTCGAATTAGATTTTAACTACGCAGTTGCAGTGGCAATTTCTAACCAATAATTTCAATTTAGGTCCTGAAAATTTGAAAGATTGAAACAAAACAGCAATAAATCCCCAGTTTTTTCGGGTCACCTTCATTTTCTGGGGAGCACATATCAATGAATTAATATTTTTAGTTATTTGAAAGGTCGTTAATAATATTAAAAATCAAAATCCAGCTCCG
>JAYSYX010000286.1:0-9080 GCA_043727235.1 Bacteroidota bacterium | reverse complement strand
ACAATACTTACAAAATTATACTATGGTCAGAAAAAATAATTTTGATGCACATTACATCAATACAGGGGTTATTACATTATCTGCACCAATTCTAGGGATAAATATTAATTTAGTTTCCTCCAAAATTTAATCTCCATCCATTTATCATAAAAAAGTAAAATAAACCCCAATCCTTTGCAATAGAAAAACGCCTGTTTACCTTTTCACAAAATTTTGACTTTTTCAGTCTATGCTACAAGCTTCTCAATACCATTTTACCATCGACCGACAGGAAAATTTGTTGGCGAATATTGACATTTGGGAACCTGCAAGGGAAGGAGTGTTTGAAAAAGGACATTTCCATTCTTATTATGAAATATTGACTTTTTTTAAAGGCGGTGGGACACATCAAATGGCAAATGAAATATTTGAGGTGGAAGATCATTCCATTCATGTTTTAACCAACAATACCTTTCACGAGTTAAAAAGAACAACCGAAACAGAAGGATTTGAAATAATTTTTTCTGATGTTTTCCTGCATCAATTGCAGCAGTTTGATTCAAAAACTAATTATGTTCAGTATTTTTTACAGTCGCATGTTTTGAATTTAACAAAAGAGGATTTTAAAGAGTTTCAGGTATATTTTACGGAGCTCATTAATTATAAAGACAATAAATCTCTTTTCTATAACCTGGTCTCCATCATTATATTAAAAATAATTTCGATGGAAACCCTTGAAAATAAGGTCACTTCGAATGTTCCATTTGAAAGAGCCTTACTTGATCTGCTTAACACACATTATAAAGAAAGACAGACTATAGAATTTTATGCATCCAAACTCAACATGAGTTTAAATACCTTTCAACGTCATACCAAATCTGCATTCGGTAAAAGTATAATTGATCTGCAAAATGAAAAAATTATTCAGGCAGTAAAATTTTTAGTTTCTCAAAATGAAAAATCCATAAAAGAAATTTCTTTGGATTTTAATTTTACTGATCTCTCACATTTCACTCATTTTTTTAAGAAACACATTGGTGTTTCGCCCTCTGCGTTTAAAAAATCTTCGGTGAGTTGAATATACAAATGTTTGATATTTATTGACAACTAAATCATTTTTTAGTGGTCTACTTTTGTATGAATTAATTTAATAAAAAAAAATAATTCATATGAAAAAAATAATTTTACTTATTATAATTTTTTGCGTAGGTTCAACAATCACAAAAGCACAATGGATAAACCAGGATGCGGGATTTACAACTCAAAACCTGGGATTTTTTGAGATCTCCATAGTTGATGAAAATGTAGTTTGGGCAATTTGTTATGATGGCATTGGTGGACTTTTTGGACCAAATCATATTTTGGATTTCACCCGTACAACAGATGGCGGAACAACCTGGATGCCCGGTGTGATGGGGACCGATTCAAATTTGGCTTTTTCTACAATTTGCGCATTAAGTGCTACGGAAGCATGGGTTGCCATGCACAAATTTGATTTTTCCGGAGGTGGCGGACTATTTCACACTATAGATGGCGGGATAACCTGGGAACAGTCTCCGGGAGCTTTTAATGAAAGTTCCTTTCCCAATTTTGTATATTTTAAAGATCAACTAAACGGAGTGGCGGGAGGAGATGCAAATGATGGATATTTTGAAATTTACACAACCGTTGATGGAGGTGATTCGTGGATAAGAACTCCCGAAGCCACTGTACCGGCTTTTATGGCAGGTGGAGATTATGGTTGGTTTGACGGATTTGATGTGGTGGGTGATACAGTTTGGTTCGGCACCTCTGCCGGAGAAATGTATAAATCAACAGACTTTGGTCTAACCTGGACTGTGAGTACGGTAAGCCCTAGCGGTTATACCGTGTATGAAATTGCATTTAATGATGACGGTCAGCAAGGATTAACGCATGTGCGATCAAATACTGCCACCTATTTATTTTCAACAATCGATGGCGGTGCCACATGGACAGAATTACCCACTCACCCGGATTGGAAACAAAGTAAAATTACCAATGTGCCGGGAACAAATACTTATGTATCAACGTCAGTAATTAATTCTAATAAAGGTTCTGCCTATACAAAAGATCTGGGTGTTACCTGGATAGAAATTGAATCAACAAAAGCAAAAGCGGCTTGTAGATTTTTAAACAGTACCACCGGATGGGCAGGCGGTTATTTTAATGCTTCCTCAGATGGAATATATAAATGGGATGAATCGGTTACTTTTTTGCCGGTCGAAGAAAACGTTATGGTTATAAATAATATTCTTCTTTATCCAAATCCAGCTTCCGATAAAATTAATATCGATTTGCCACATAATTTTAATTTAAAGTTTTATAATAATGCCGGTATACTTGTGAAAGAAGTTGTGAATAATTCTGCAACAGAAATTGATATTGCAGATTTACCAGTTGGAATGTATTTAATTCAATCGGATAATGATCCGGGATTAAACGTGAAGTTAATTATAAACAGATAAAGTTGAAGCTTATGAGTCAGAAGTATTTACGTTTTAAATTCCTTGAATACCAACATTAAAATCATATATCAAAATATTTTTTACTTCAATAAAGCGAATTAATCCATATGTATTAAATACATTATTCAGAACCTTTCTCTTTTTAATGGTCATATGGATTAATTCTTTCGTTCATAATTTTCCCCATATCACTCCTTCCCAAAAAGAATCAACCTTGCATAATCACCCTTATCTGCCTCTTTCAAAGCCTTAATATATAATTTCCGGACATTATCCTGTTTTAGATGCGCACCCCAGCTAAAAACAGGTAGTGTGAATATTTTTTCCATGATAAGATCCGCCATTAAACGACTATGTCTTCCATTTCCATTTGGGAAACAATGAATATTTACCAAACGATGTTTAAATCGGATCGCAATTTCATCGGGTGGATGTATTTCATTCGAGATCCAAAATTTAGTATCTTCCAATAACATATCTAATGCAGGACCAATCTGCCAATATTCCATTCCAATATTCTTTTCTGTTAATCGGAATTTCCCTGCCCAGGACCATACATCTTCAAACATTTTTTTATGTAAAGATTAAATGAAAATTTCGGTAAGAATTTTTTTTGCATCCATTTTTTTTCCGATCGTCCATTGAATAGCAGTTTCAATATTTTGTTGCTCAAATTCATCCAATTCTCCTCTGGTTGAAATAGTTTTTATGCGTATCCCATTTAATTCATCCTCCTCCAATGGAGTTTGTCCGTATCCATAATTCAAATTTAATCCCATAATAATTTTGGAGTTTCCTTTTTTATGATCTCTGCTCTTTCCTTAATTGCTTTTTGTAAACGTTCTTCAGAATTTTCCTGATCTTCCAATTTCATAGAATTTGATGTGCGTTTTACTATTTGTGTTGCTAAAATTGTAGCTCGTTTTTCAATGAATGCATCCAAGGAACCGTCCTTCGGGACAAAACCATACACCAATTCCATATCCAAAGCAAAGGCGAAATCCTGTAAGGTTTTAATGGTGATCGCTCCTGCCTGTTCGCGTTTTTCCATTTCCATTACACCCTGTTTCGAAATAGATAATTTTTTTCCCAATTGTTCCATAGACATACCAAGGGCAGATCTAATTGCCCTTATCCAGCCATTAGAGAACATCACCGCATTTTTTAACTCAATATAATGCGACATCTTTTGATTGAGTTGTTGTAATAGTAAGGTTCTATTCTTCATAATATCAACAAAAGTAAACCTATAAATTGACTTATACAAACATTTTGTAAAGTAATAACTTTACTATTTTATTAATTTCGTCAAGTTATAAATTTACTATTTTGTATTTACAGATTAAATATTCCGCACTTATTTCAAAAAAAGTGAATGCATTTAACAAAGTTAGTTCCAGGCCTAAGGACAATAATTTCTGATTATTCCCTATCTTTATTTAAAATAACCAACAAATGAAACCACACAACCCTTTCATTCTGGCTTTTTTTATGGGAATATCCTGTTTCCTATACTCCCAATCCGTTTCCACCACAAGTTTATACGTTGCGCCTTCGGTGGCCATCACGGTTAATTTTTCGGGGTTTCCGGGTAATACGAACGACTGGCTGGCAATAGCTCCGGTGGGATATAAAGATGATCAGTCTTCTTACTGGTATTATACCGGTGGGGGCTCCAGTGGAAGTCTGCAATTTCCTGGTCTTCCCGAAGGAAAATATGAAGTGCGGGGATATTTTAAGAATGAATATGTTGTTCGTTGCAGATATCAATTTACGGTTGGATGGGCAACTGATGCTGATAAAATGAAAGCCGAAACAGAAAAACCCTCTTATGCGGCAAATGAAAAAATTAATGTGAACTATCTCAATTTTCCCGGAAATGCAAATGATTGGATATCAATTGCACCTGTTGGTTATAAAGATGATCAGTCTTCGTATTGGTATTATACCGAAGGAAAAAAAACCGGAACCATGCCCTTTCCCGGATTAGCTGAAGGAACCTATGAAGTGCGCTCTTATATAAATAATGCTTATGTAGTGCAATCGAGATACACTTTTACGGTTGAAAAGGGAACAGGCACAAGTACTACAACCACCACAACCGTTACCGGAACTCCTTCGACCTTATGCAGAAGAGAACTCAGCACCTTTTATGCGGGAATTGGCGGACTTGGTTCTGCATGGGCAAGAGCTGCACATGAACCATTTATGGTTCCCGCGGGCTCTATTGCTGCTATGCAGGCGGTAATAAAAAATGCAAAAACAGCTTTGGAAGTTGTGAAATGTGTTCCATATGATGTTGCTAAAATTGATGCACTTATCGCAAAACTACCCTCCCTCACAAATGCTCAATGCGTTTCAGAAATTGAATTCGTAATAAAAGATATTCAGGCAGCAGTTGCTAAAGTTTCACTGAATTGTGGGAACGGATCTACTTTAATGTCGTTGTATGGACTTGGGATTCATATTGGCGCTGCACAAGCTCACGCAAACTCGCGAATGTGTCAGCCGGCTCCTATGCCTGCAGCACTTCAAACTGTAATTTTTAATCATCTGCAAACAGCACAAACATCTTTTGCCGATTTTTTAGAATGTGTTCCGGGATTTCCATTGAGTTCAATTACAGATGTTCCGCTAAATTCTGCAATTTCCATAGAACCTGAAATGGTGATAGTTGGATTGCATACGAATTTACTTTGGAATATTGCATTGACTGATTGTTGTTGTAGTTGCAAATAGAAAATGAAAGAATGAAGGAATGAAGGAATGAAAGAATGAAGGAATGAAGGAATAAGTGTAACATTGGAACATTTTAATTCTAATTAATACTTTTCGGGTTAATGAGATTTGATTAATTTATTTCTGGAAAAAATTTTGAGATTGAATTAATAGCCTTCGACTTCATGAAACTTTATCACTTTTTCCTTCATAAATAAAATATCAATAGGTAATTAAATATCATTCTATCGAAAATTTCTTCGTGCAACTTTGCGCCCTTTGCGCCTTAGTGGCCTAAAAAACTATCAATAGGAAATTAAAATATACTTCTACCGCAAACTACCTCAATAAACTATTAATTCTTCCTTCTAAATCCAAATATGTTGCGATAATTTTATTGGAAACAACTGTCCTTGCGAGACAATACGAAGTATTGTCGAAGCAAACTCTTTACTGCACTATCTCACTCCCCATCATCCTTCTTAAATTCAAACCTTCTCCCCTTCCTCACCAAAACAAAAAACACGATCCAGCCTATTATTGCAAGCGGATAGGTAATGATATAATTCATTCTTTCAGAGTTCTTAAATAAAATACAACTTGTTATTGCCGCAATACAGATTATCAGAAATAAAAAAGCCAGCTTATTTTTGATAAATAGTTTTTTCATTTAATTCGATTGCAATTTAATGTCAAGAGGTTTTGCGAGGATATTATGAATTAAAACGGCAATGAGGGCGCCAATTATTGGTGCAGCAAGGTATATCCATAAATGTTGAAATTTTCCGGAAATTAATGCGGGAGCAAATGATCTTGCTGGATTCATGGATGCGCCGGAAATTGGTCCGGCAAACATGGCATCCAATAAAACCGTGGAACCAATTGCAAGTCCGGCGAACATACCTTGTTCTTTTGAACCATGTGCTACATTTATTATAACAAACATCAAAAAGAAGGAAAGAATAATTTCCAGAACGAAACTCTGCATTACTGCTCCGGAAGGTATTGTAGAACCCAATAAAATATTTTCAGGAAAAAGAAATTTTAATATTAACGAGGCGAGTAATGCTCCGCCAACCTGAGCAATAATATATTGCGATAATTGATTCAGTGGAAATTTTTTTGCAACAGTAAATGCAATTGTTACTGCAGGGTTAAAATGTGCACCGGAAATATTTCCGATGGCATAAATCATTACCATAACTATTAATCCGAAAGTGATTGCAATTCCGGCATGAGAAATAACTCCGGTTTGTTCATTGATTATTATAGCACCTGTTCCACAAAATACCAAAGCAAAGGTTCCGATAAATTCCGCAAGGTATGACCTCATTTTCTACGCATTTAAATCCTTAATAAATTGTTGCACAGAATTTTTTATCTCATCGCGAACCTGACGGGTTTTTTCTAATTTTTCTTCCGGGGTTCCGGTAAATGAAGATGGATCCTCAAATTCCCAACCTATCCTGGTGGTAATTCCCGGGAAAACGGGACAGCGTTCTGAGTTATGTGCGTCGCAAACAGTTACCACGTAATTAAATAATTTTCCGTCCTTGTACATTTCAAAAACATCTTTTGTGGGATTATTGGAAATATCTATTCCCTCCTCCTGCATTACTGCAATAGCAAGAGGATTTAATTTTCCGGGCTCTAAGCCGGCGCTTTCCACTTGAAAGGCAGATCCTCCAAGTTTTTTCAAATAAGCTTCTGCCATCTGACTTCTTGCACTATTGTGCACACATAGAAATAATACTTTTATTGGTGACATGTTTTAGGTTTATCTTTTAAATTTAATATAATCGTAATATTACGTTAATGCGAAATATTCTTTTTCAGCAACATTTATTTCCCTGCACCGGTGTATCCAAAAGTGCTCCAAGGTATTGTTTTGCCTGTTGCCAAGCGATTTCGTCAATACAATAACAAATTTTGGCTCCTTCGATGGTTCCTTTGATCAAACCTGCAATTTTTAGTTCTTTAAGATGCTGCGAAACAGTTGATTGCGACAAAGGCAGCTCCTCTACTATATCGCCACAATAACAGGTTTGTTTTTTCAGCAATAGCTGAATAATGGCAATACGAGCCGGATGTGCCAATGCCTTAGCGAATTGGGCAATCTTGTTTTCCCGTATTGTAAAATCTTCAATTTTGGCTAATCCCATAGTTGTAAATCAATCGCAATGATACGATAAATTTTCGAAAACCTAACAGGTTTGGGAAACCTGTTAGGTTTTAGGAGTAAGATAAATTCCAAAGTAGAGGTTAACTAAATGTGTCTATAGGAAAATGCTGCTACTTGATCTTGAAAGCGTGCAAAATTTGGTAGATCATCACATTTTCGTCAACCGTAACTTAGACCTCATAGGAGGTTTCCCAACCTGTGAGGTCGAGGTTTCTTAAAAATTTGAGGTCGAGGTTTGCGGAACATGTTTAGTCGTGGGTAACCAAACTGTGAGGTTGAACTTTGCTAAACCAGTTAGGTCGAGGGTTTTACTTAATTTTGTCTTTCTAAAATTATAAGTTCAGAGCAGGCGTTTATATTGGTCTAGAGGTGAATCACAAAATGATGAAATTATTTGAAAATATAAGATATAAAATAGCGAGTCTTTTTTTATTATTCAGGATACATGGAGATGTTTCAGGTCAAATGACTGTGGAGGGAAATTTTGAGCCGGAGATCAATTATTATCGACAGGTGGATACCGTTGGTCAGCTGCCTGAAAATCCGATCCTGTTTATTGGAAGTTCGTCAATTAAAAATTGGATCAAGTTGGACAGTGTTTTTGTTGGATATCCAATTTTAAACCGTGGATTTGGTGGATCAACTTTTGAAGATGTAATAAATTACGCTGATGATGTGATATTAAAATACGATCCTAAACAGATCGTAATTTATTGTGGTGAAAATGATTTTGCAGCGGTTGATACAATAACTCCCGAAATTGTTTTTTCGCGTTTTGTGAATTTAATTTCTGTCATAAGAAATAAATATACAGATGTTCCCATTGTTTATATTTCTTTGAAGCCGAGTCCTTCTAAAATTAATATGATGCACAAAATTATTGCATTTAATAGTATGGTTGCAGTTTATTCGGCACAGCAAAATAATATCACCTTTGCAAATATTTATTCACGAATGCTTACTCCAGATGGACAGCCGGATACTTCCTATTTTTATGATGATAAATTGCATATGAATGAGAAAGGATATGGGGTATGGAATGAGGTGGTGAGGCCGTTGTTAGTGGAATGATGGGCGTAAATCGTGAAGCGTGAGCTATTCTTGGCCAGAAATATAATTATACTTCTTGGGAACATTTCTTTCGTGAAACGTGAAGCGTGAGGCTTGAGTTTAATTTTGGCCAGAAAGATTATTGCACTTCTATGGAACATTTTTTTTTCGTGAATCGTGAAGCGTGAAGCGTGAAGCGTGAGCTTACTCTTGGTCAGAAAGAAATTATTCTACTTTGGAACATTTTTTTCGTGAATCGTGAGGCGTGAAGCGTGAGTTTACTTAGAGGTGGGATCATGCTTTTCGTTCTCAATTGAACTGACTTTTCAGAGCAAAGAATAAGCCCAGGGGCTTATTTGTACGGAAAAAAAAAGGCTTCGCCTTTTTACACTCACGATTCACGCTTCACGATTCACGATTTCACACTCACGATTTACACTGCACGATTTTTTGTCCTGATAATTAATTTGCAGCTTTAAATATAATTTGTAGATTTAAACTATTGTTTAACCCTAAAAATTAGATTTATGTTTATTGAATTATCCCACACTAAACTTGATGTTTATTTTTTATCAAAAAAATTAAACGTTGAAATCCATCGCATTTTAAAAAAATTTCCCCCTGATGAACGATTTAATATGGTGCAACAAATAAAACGAGCTGCA
>JAYSYX010000285.1:0-9084 GCA_043727235.1 Bacteroidota bacterium | reverse complement strand
TGAAACATCGAGATGCTAAAAAAAAGATCCCGGAACTTTCGAACCGGGACCAACTGATATACATATAATCACGACAATCTCTTTATTTGGCAACAGCGCTTTTAGCTTCTTTAATTCTTGCTGATTTACCTTTTAGGCCACGAAGATAAAATATTTTTGCTCTGCGAACCTTACCTATTTTATTCAATTCGATACTTTCAATATTGGGCGAAAATAAAGGGAAAATTCTTTCTACACCAACTCCGTTAGAAATTTTTCTTACCGTAAATGTAGCCGTTCTTCCGGTTCCTTTTCTTTGAAGCACATCACCTTTAAATGCCTGTGTTCTGGATTTATCACCCTCAATGATCTTGTAATTTACGGTAATAGTGTCACCAGCCTTAAACTGCGGAATTTCTCTTGGTTGTATTAGGTCTAATTCCAATGTTTTTATAATATCCATAACCCTTTTTTAAAAGTGGACTGCAAAGATACGCGGAATTTAATAAAATCTAAAGGTTTTTTGGTAAATAATTACAAATCGTACCATTTTCTAATCTTTTGAATTCAATAGGTCAGGGCGACGGTCTTTTGTTTTCTTAAGGGCTTCCTCCTGCCGCCACTCTTCAATTTTTGCTGTATGACCGCTCAAAAGTATTGCAGGAACTTCCCAATCGTTAAAAACTGCCGGGCGGGTATAAACTGGTGGCGCGAGCAAATCATCTTGAAATGAGTCAGACAGTGCGGATGTTTCATCGTTCAAAACACCGGGAATTAGTCTGCCAATGGCATCAACCAGCACTGCTGCTGCTATTTCGCCACCGCTCAAAACATAATCACCTATTGAAATTTCGCGTGTAATGAGGTATTTACGAACCCGTTCATCTACCCCCTTATAATGACCGCATAAAATGATGATATTATTGTAAAGGGATAGTCGGTTTGCTGTTTTCTGGTTGAAGGTTTCGCCATCAGGTGTCAGATAAATTACTTCGTCATAATTTCTTTCCGCCTTCAAACTATTGATACAATTAAAAATAGGTTCAACCATCATCACCATTCCCGCACCACCACCAAATTGGTAATCATCCACCTGTTGATGTTTAAAGAGGGAATGATCTCTTAGGTTTATGATATTAATTTCCAGAAGTCCTTTGTCAGCTGCTCTTTTGATAATAGAGTGGTCGAATGGAGATCGCAACAATTCGGGAAGTACGGTAATGATATCGATTCGCATAAGAGAGATTTAATAACAACAGCAAAGGTCGCAAACATTTCAGAGGTCTAGTAATCCGTCGGGAATCCGAAGGTAAAGTGTATTCTTTTCTTCATCGATGGAGATAATGATATCCTCATGAATTGGGATCATGATATCCTTGCCGTTAAAATTTACTTCAATCAATTCATAGTCACCCATATCTGAATATCCTATCACCGCGCCAATTTCCCCTGCCATCTCATCTACAATCTGATATCCCAAAAAGGGTGTTACTTCTTCTTCATCTTCTGCTAATTGGTATATTTTATTCCCAAAAACAGGTTTTTTGGTAAAATATTCAGCGTCTTCCTTGTTTGTAATTTCTTCAACCTGCACAAGTGCATCTCCATCTTTAAAATATTCTATCTGTTGAATAAAATAGGGCATCTTTACACCTTTCACCAAAAAATAAAGAGCTTCCGAAACCGAAAGCTCTTTAATATTTTCATTAAAAGCAATACGAAGTTGTCCCTTCACACCGTGGGTTTTAATAACGAAACCGATCTCTGTCAGTTCGTCACCCACAAATTATTGCTCGTTTGGTTTTTCTTCTTCAGTGGTATTTTCCACTGCATCCGGTGTAACTTCTTCCGTTGAAGGTTCAACAGTATCAACTACTTCCGGAGTTTCAACAACTGCGGTTTCCACTTCAGCGGTTACTTCTGCAGTTTCAACCTCCGCGGTTTCTACTTGTGCAGTTTCAGCTTCAGCAGTTTCTACCTGAGCAGTTACTTCAGCAGCAGCTTCATCAGCAGCAGCTTTTGCAGCAGCAGCTTTTTTAGATGCTTCTTCAAGACGTTTGGTATTTATACGTGCAATTTCAGCAGCTTTTTTAGTTGCGATGCTGTCTTCCACTTTTTTCACGTGATCCATTACTGAACCTTCATGAGAGGTGATCCATTCCTGAAATTTAGTTTCTGCAACATCTAAAGTAAATGCACCTTTCGCCACACCGCGCAATAAATGTTTTTTATATAAAACTCCCTTGTAACGCAATATCGCATTGGCTGTAGTAGTAGGCTGTGCACCTTTCTGCATCCAATCAACGGTTTTATCTACGTTAAGGGTAATCTGCGCTGGAACGGTTGTAGGGTTATATGTTCCTAAACGTTCGATAAATTTTCCGTCGCGCGGAGAATTTACGTTTGCCACCACAATATGGTAAAAAGGCGCTTTTTTTCTACCGTGACGCTGTAATCTGATTTTCGTAGCCATGTTAAAACATGTATTTTTTTAAGTTAATAAAAGTCTCAGATCAACTCCGATGAACGGAGGGGTTGAGATTGGAGCGCAAAGGTACTGAAAAAGCCTGAAATATCCAAAATAATCGGGTTAAACCCATAGGTATCAGTCCCAATCGTTAAGATCGCGGCCAATCAGGGTTGAAAGTTTAGCCCTGTCTTCACGGTAATATGCTTTAAGATGATTTTTTTCTGCTTCTGTGATCCTTGGGATGTTTTCCCGGGAGTAGATCAATCCTTTTATTTTGTTTTTAAGTCCGGAAGAAAAAATTCTTTTTACCAAGCCGTAAATGCCAATTTGTGTGAGCCAATAATTTAGTTTTCCAAAACGTGGCATTCCGGCTTCATTATATCTTTTGCTCATGTCAGGTTCATAGTGGGGATCAACTCCCAGAAATTGAAAAAGATCCTTCATTGTTCCTTTCGCATCTTTCTTAAAATCATCAAACAGAATCACCTTGATCTGTTCTTTAGGAAATTGGTCATAATATCTTTTTACCTGCTCATAATAATTTCCAACCTCCAAATACAAATGACTAACGCCCCAACCTTTTTTTTGTTTTTGCTGATCAGCTTCAATTTCGAGTAGAAGGTCTTTTTCCTTTATTTTTCCCAATTTGAGATTCATTAAGAATTGAGAATATAACCTTTCTACCGGGTCGCGCAATATCATTATAATTTTTATATCGGGAAGTTTATTTTTAATTGCTGGTGGTGTAGAAGGAAGATATAAATAGGAATTAGACACTTCGCCAATTGCCTTTTCATTTTTACGGTTTCGAAATAATTTCTGATATTGATCCCAGGTTCTTACATGTGCAATATGTATTTTATGTTCCATATTACCCGAAAGATATTTATCTACATTAATGGATACATCCTGTTTGTAATCCACATTAAAATCATCAAACATCATGTCCGCATCACTAAAAAAATTTGTCTCTTTTATCGGCGACATATACACTTCGGGATGCAATTGCAAGTACTCATGCAATGAGGTTGTTCCCGCTTTCACGGCACCTACTATTAAGAATGTTGGGAGGTTTTGCAAGGTTTTGGGTTCTGAGTTCTGAGTTCTGAGTTCTGAGTTAACAAAAGTTTATAGGGTTAGCAAGGTTTTCAGGGTTAGGATATCCGATTAATGTTCTTTATTCCTTGTTCTTTACCTGCCTGGCGACTGCCGGCAGGCTCGATATTATTTTAAAGTTTCCATGGTTACCAAAGTTTCAAGGCTAGGATCCGATTAATACTTTTTATTTTTTTATTACTATTTAATATTCATCCCCGCGCAATTCGGAGCAACATTTTCCAATGTTACAAATTTATCCTGCGTAGCTTTAGCGAAGCTGGACTGCCTACTGTTTACTGTTGACTTTATTCCCTGCTTAAAATCAAATTAATAACCTAAGTTCCAACTCCCATTCTCAATTATCAATTCTCAATTGTCAATTACCTTAAGTATTTCCAAAAAACAATTCTCGCCACATTAATACAATTATACATAACAAAAGAATACCAGGGAACTTGAATACTATTCCAGCTTTCGGGGAAATCGTAATTCCATCGTTTTAAATAAGGGCCAAAAATATATTTTGCACGTCTTTTTGTTTTGTCGCTTTCGTAATATTCCCAGAAAGTTTTAGTTTTATCAGCTGTTTTATTTGCAATAGGAATATCTCTTACTTTATCTACTCCAATAGTTTTCAGAGCTTCGGCAAAATCATTATTGAGGTTTTCAAATCGAATAATATAGTCCATTCGCTTATGTTCAATTATACTCCAGCTTGCATAAGGAAAACTATATGCGCGCATAAAAAAATCTTCGAAATTTTCACCCTTTTCTATTATCGATTTATATTGTCTTACATTCCACCAGCGCATGAAGTATTTTCTCAAAAAACCATGTTTCATTAATCGCGGTTGCGAATATCTGTTTTCGTGATCTGTTTTGAATTTAAAATAGTTACTCACACAAATATCCATTGGGTTGCGCAAACCACTAATCACTTTAAAGGTTTTTTCTTCTGCCGTTGCTTTCTTTAAAAAGTCGGTGCTGTAAAGTGCATGTTTGAATAAAATTTCGTGGCCGTCATAATTCGTTTTCAATTCTTTCGCAATAGCACTGCTTGCAGTTTGTGGCAGTTCTACAAAAATGTATTTATGTTTATGGCTAATGATCATAATTCAAATTTGGTATTAAAAATGGCCTTATAGATCACATTTGCTTCACTAATATTTCCTTTTGAAATATATTTTATACTTCTTGTGATCAGATGAAGATATAAAAAAAATAATTGAGGGCGATAATATTTTTTATATAATTTAATTTTTCCACGATATTTATAATTTAATGCTTTGAGTTGCCACTTGCTCTTTTTGGGACTGTTGCCGGTGGATGCGCCTTGTTTATGATAAACTTTACTTTGAGCAGCCACTCCTACTTTCCATCCTTTTAGTTTTGCCCGTGCGCTCCAGTCGTTTTCTTCATTGTACAAAAAATATTCTTCACTCATCAATCCAACATCCAATAAAAACGCTGAACTTACGAACATGGATGCCCCAATAACATAATTACATGTGATCTCTGCATTATCATATTGACCATTATCCTTTTCCTGAGCACCTATGATATGTGATTTACCGGAATATTTATTAAACACTGCTCCAACTCCTTGAAAAATATCGGGTTTATGATATAACATTAATTTACTTCCGATGATGCCAACATTTTGTTTTTCCAAACGTTTTGTCTCTCCATATTTTACAAGTTCGGAAATTGCATTTTTTTCTATTACGGTGTCATTATTCAACAACCAGACATAATCGAAATTGCTGTTAAGGGCATAACGCATCCCCGTATTATTTCCACCGGCGAAACCAAGATTAATTTTACTTTTAATAAATAAAAGAGGCATAATACCATCCAAGGGTCCTAGTCGCATAGTGTCTGACTCACCTGATTCAGCTCGAAAATACAAGAGCGGTTTGTGGGAGGGCGGGCAAGATAAATGCAATAATTTGTTGTCAGCTGTTAAGGTGGTGCTAACCTCGCCCCTGGCCCATTTTAAAAATTTCTCCCAACTTTCATCTTCACTTCCATTCTCCACAACTACGATCTGATAATTGCGATAATCACTCTTTAAAATGCTTTCCATGCATTCAATAGTATCCTGCCAGGTTTTATAATTAACTAACACAATACAAACTTTCGGATTCATGGCTATAGTCATTTAATCCAATTTGAAAGGTCTTTGTTTAACAATAATGATAAGCGGGAAATATCTTCTGCTAATTTTTCCCGCAAAAATTGTTTTGCATTTTCGGAAATTTCTCCCTTTTCTCCTTTTCCTTTATAAAATACTTTTACAACAATATTTTTCAATATCTGAGGTGACAATCGTTTCATTAATGGCCGAATACCTGATTTATTGAGAAACCAGGTGATATTTTTATATTTTGGTGTAAAAACTTCATTATACATAGTGGAAGTATCTGGGATAAAGGAACTATCGACTCCAATAAATTCATATAATTCTTTTACTACCTGAGTAGTATTCTTTTTCATATCTTCTGTAAATATGATCTTTACATTATCTTTTCCGAACAGATCCAGATACCGTTTCACCTGTTCATAGTATAATCCTATTTCTGTATATAAATGCGCATTTCCCCAAACCTTTGGAATATGCGAATAATCTTCTACCAAAGCCTTATAAAAATCAAATTCGTTGCTATTACCGGTCCACAAATTCATTCTGTAATGAGAATAGGCCCTATCGAAAGGATTGCGCAAACATATGATGATCTTGCAATCGGGTAACAATGTTTTTATTTCCTTTGCTGCAACTTCTGAATATAAATAAGAGGTACTTAATTCACCTACAGCAGTTTGTTTCTGCACCTTAGAAAATAATTTTTCATATTGTTCAATATCTCTGATAAAGGCTGCATGGTATTCTTCCTTCATGTCGCCATTCACATATTTATCAATATCCTGCAATTTATTATGAGCAAATTCTCTCTTAAATAAATTTACATCTATATCCTTTGAAAAAAAATGTGGTTCTTTTACCGGGGAAAGATAAACCTGTTTGTGTTGTTTTAAATAGTGGTAAATAGAAGTGGTACCGCCTTTATTGGCGCCAACAACAATAAATGTGGGCAATATTTTTTTAAAACTTTCCATTTACGCTTTAAAGTTCAGTAATAATTCCGCGACATCTTTTTGAAGACAATACACATTATTAATTTGCTCAATGTTTGGAATTTTAATTGACCCGATCAATTTATAATCCGGAACAGAGACAACCTGCACCATATTTGGCACCGCTTCTCCTCCCGGGAATAATCCGAGATATCTTTTACGCGTTTCACTTACACCACCGTAATAAAGATTTTGGTTTGTATCAATATCGCCTCCCCTTCCAAAACCTTTGGTATCCATCGTTCTTAAAAAGTTCCAGTTCTTATCAAATATTTTTAATTCAAAATGTCCGCTGTCGAAAACCCAATATTGATTGTTTATTTTTCTTACGCTGTGTGGTGCTTTAAAATTTAATGGGAATCGTTTTCTTTTCGAAATATTAACAACTCCGCCATTTCCCTGACTCTTAATAAATTTTTGTGCAATACGTTTCATTAACTGGCGCCCTGAAGTATGATGCACAAGAATGTACAGATCGCCTTCATAACTTTCGAATATCAGATTACAGTGAAATTTGTCTACCACTTCAGTATCGGCTTCACTTTCGCCTTCCTCAGGAGTATTTGATTTAAAGTCAGAAAGGTTAATTCGTTCACCAATTGAATTAGTTTCAATATTATAACTTACTATTTCGTCGTGTTTTGTGTTTGATATCCATATGAATTTACCTATCATGGTTATTTCATGTATATCGGTAAGGTTTGGGATATCAAGTTTTTCGTATTTGTTCTCCCTTAATAAAAAACGGAATACCTCATTGCTGGATGCGAGATATAATATATATGGTTCATTTTCATGCCAGCACATACTGCTCATTCCAAGATCTCCCCAACCATTAAAAAAGTCAACAGGAATTATTTTAGACTCCTCATTAATGAGTTGCATGGAACGTATGTTTTCTCGACTGATTTCTCTATCGGCAGGATTGGCGTTTAATGATCCGATTACTAATACTCTCTTTTCCTTGTCGATCAATTGCATTTTTTTACAAATTATATATTAAAATGAATTTTTAATTGCCAGGGATTCAGGAAGTCCTTGTTTATCCATTTGGACCTCCAATAATTTATAGGCATAAATTATTAAAATGAAAATTGCTGTGGACCCCGGTTGCATAAATAAATAACCTTTTGCCAGCGAAGATAAAAAACAAAATATGAGGAAATATTTTGAGGCTATCATAAAAGGTTCATTTTTATATCTTCTGATGAATTTGAAACTTCTGAAGGCGATCAAAAACTGAAAATAAATTAACAGGGAGCCCAAAATGCCATAGGTCATGATAGAACCAAGAATTCCGATATCCCCAGGAGGAACAGTGGTAATATCATTTACACCCTCGCCGGTCTGCGATTCAGCTCCAAGTTTACCTACGCCAATCCACCATCCAATGGCATAATCCTGCAGATAGACTAAAAGAATACCGATCTCTTCAATTCGCGCATCAACAGAACTTTCACCGGTTACATCTCCGGTAAAGATCAATGCAAATAAACTGGTATATTGAAAAATATAGTCACTTACACGATCTGGAATAATGGCATACATAATGCCCATAATCACAAGAAATCCAACACCAATGGTGGTGAAAATTCTAATTGCCCTTTGCCAGTTCACTTCAAACATATAAAACACAAAAAGTGTGGCCACAACAGAAAGCATCACAGATCGTCCCTGATGTAGAAAAAATAAATAGGATAAATTGATGGCAGAAAACCATAAACTTGCCCTGTCGCGTTGTTTTACATATTTAACAGTATAATAAACCGAAAGGAAGGCAATAAAGTCAATCCCAAATTTAAATCGATATCCTCCTTTAATATCACTAAATCCCACAAAAGAATAATCGAGATATTGTTTTGGGTCGAGAAATAAATAACACATGATAAAATAGACCATTGTTCCCCATCCCAGCCAAATAATTGCTCTATAAAGGTCACCTATTGTAATAAAACGTGTTTGTAACAGATATATAATTACGAAAATTCCGCTTATGCCGTACCAGTGGCGCTGTGAAGAAAGTCCAATCATGAAATTCTGTCCTTCGCTTATAACAGCAGCGAGTCCCGCCCAGACCGGAAGAACAATGATCATTACATAATAATAATTTATTTCATCAACTGTTTTTCGCACCATAAAGATATAAAGGGCGTACACAAGAGTAAAACTTATAATAAATAGATACCAAAGGATTTCAAAGGGAGTATAGTAATCTACAAGTGGGGTTCGAGTTAATATCCTTGTAGTAAATAAAATAAATATGATCAAAATGACCGTTTTGCCAAAAACGGACATTGGTTCTTTAAATATTCCCTTTTCCTGTGCTAAAATTCCCATCTTATTTATACCAAACTCCCATCCCGTGGAGTTTCAGGTGTATCCCGAGGCCGGGCACGACGTGA
>JAYSYX010000284.1:0-9128 GCA_043727235.1 Bacteroidota bacterium | reverse complement strand
TTTTCCTTCCAACAAACCTTTATCCAATTTAAATGCACCCGTCATTCCCGTTTCCTCATCTATGGTAAATAATGCTTCAAGTGGAGGATGTGGAATATCTTTCGATTGCAATAAACTCATTATACTGGCAACACCAATTCCATTATCAGCTCCAAGGGTGGTTCCTTTTGCTTTCACCCATTCCCCGTCAATCACCGATTCAATTCCCTGAGTGGCAAAATCAAAATTGGTATCCGCATTTTTTTGATGCACCATATCCAAATGCGACTGCAATATCACGGTTTTTTTACCCTCCATTCCTTCAGTAGCATCTTTGTAAATGATCACATTGCCAACACTGTCAACTACGGTTTTTAATCCCAATCCTTCGCCAAATGCCTTCATAAAAGCAATTATCTTTTCTTCATGTTTTGAAGGACGAGGAACTGCGTTAATATCCTCAAAATTATTCCATATCTGTTTGGGTTCCAGGTTTCTTATTTCGTTGCTCATGATTTATAGTTAGTTTGAAATACAAATATAGGGCATTCCCCTCGTTCCTCGGGTCGCGCCTGCCTGGCGCTGGCGCAGCCGGAAGACAGGCTATTCGCTGCAAGTCCTCACAATCAGTTGCCGGGAGGACCCGCCAACTAATTGTTCCGGGCTTTCCGCTACAATCCTTAATGCGGGGTTTATCTAAGCCTTATATATTGTTTATCCCAGTAAACTTTCAATTCTTTCAGAAAGTTTTGAAACTTATACTAGAGTTTGAATTTGATTCCCTGGAGTAATGAAAACACCATTTTATTAAAAATAAATAGGTAAAAGTTAGCTACAATATGATATTTTAATTTTAATTTTAAAAATAGATTTAATAATTTTCTTTAATTATATTCAATCAAATCCACATGAAAAACAACCTGATACCTTTTATGGTAATTTTTCTATGCCTTTTTTATACAGATATAACTGCTCAGCAAAGTGTTGGTATACCTGGAGTTAAGGTGTATAATTTCACTACATTTTTACCATTGCCTGTGCAGGAAATAAGTGCCGAAGTATTAGACCAGACCTCTGATAATTTTGAGAATCACCCGGAGTTTGGGTTTCTTCCTTTTGACGCTCCCTGCAAGGATTGTTTCGAGATTATCGAAAAACGCACTTTTAATACTCGTTACTATTTAAAGGAAAATTCTAAAGGAGTTAAATTTTACTCTCAGGCATCTATGAATGATCTCCACTATAAAAATCATAAGGGGCAAACAATAACCATAGATCCACATCTAGTTCCGGTTTCCGGAAAAACTGGCGTATATCGTGCAAATCAGCAACTCGATCCAACAGAATTAAATATGGAAGAAGGTTATACCTCCATTCAATTGATGGATAATGCCATTTTCAAATTTAATCAGCAATTAATTTCCTATTCTACTGATGATTTTACCAATATTACAAATTTGCAAAAAATAAACCGTTCAAATCATACCGTTGGTTATGAGGGTGCTCAGGTAATAGATGCATTTGATGAAATTGATCAGCAGTTGATCTTTGGCATTGCACGGGTTAAATCGAATTATTTATTAAAAAATGCCGATGCTTTTAATTCTTCAAATAAATTCTTTGTGATAGAGGATGAATTTATTTTGCCGGATGGATACATTTTGAAATATGATAAATATGAAGGAGAAGAAAATGAATTTGGATTCTGGCATGGTGGATTAAAATTAGAAAACACAAATGGAATTGAATTAGCAACTATTGAAGCCCCGATTATTTACGACAGTAATGTTAAAGAAATAGATGACATAAATAATTCCACTATTTCGTATGTTGTGGAACAGTCGGGGAATGTTTGCAAACTTAAAATGATCATCGAAACTGCATGGCTAGTTTCATCAAATAGAGTTTATCCTATTACAATTGATCCGACGGTTTATGGAGAAACGGCAATATGGAGCGGAATTGAAGGCACAGAGTATGCTCCTGCATTTTGTACAAATACGTTGACAGTTCCAACTCCTCCTGGCGCATCTATAACCGGATCGAAAGTTTATTGGGAATTCAGGGCATTAGGTACTGCTTGCGGCACCTGTAAAATGAATTTTTTAGGCGTTAAATTTAATACAATGTGCGGAACCAGTCCTCCCGGTGAATTAATATGGATTTGCGGTGGTGCTTGCTACACGGCAGGCACTTGGACAGCTTTTATTGAAGACCTAAATACTGAAGATTTAACTTCATGTTTAATACCTGATTGCACCACCTATAATGTAGACTTCACTGTATCACATTATCAATTCCAATGCAACACAGCAGGAACATGCGTTACTACATGCGATCAATTTTTAAATTTTCAAGTTACAATAGAAGGTGAAACATTAGACGGTATTGAAATATGTAATGGTTTTGATGATGATTGCGATGCAATAATCGATGAAGATATTATTGAAACTGTGTCTATTATTGCAAGTGGCCCAACTACTTTTTGCCAGGGGGGATCTGTATTATTAACGGCTACTTATACAGGAGCAATGGTACAATGGAAAATGGATGGAGTAAATATTCCCGGAGCAATTTCGTCAACCTACAACGCAACAATAAAAGGAGCCTATACATGTGCAACTATAAGCCCGTGTGCAAGTGCAACTTCAGAAATCATATTTGTAAATGTATTAAAAAATCCACTGGCATCAATAACCGCAGGTGGTTCAACAACATTCTGTGCGGGAGGTTCTGTTGTTTTATCTGCGAATACAGGAGCAGGATTAAGTTACCAATGGTATAAAGGTGCAACATTAATTCCGGGTGCTACATCTATAAATTACACCGCAACTTTAACAGGTAATTATAAATGCCGCGTTACTAAAATTGCAACGGGATGTTTTAAAAATTCAAACACGATCGCTGTGAGTGTACCTTGCAAGGAAGGTGAATTAACAAGCGACCAAAATCCTTTTTCAATTTACCCAAATCCTAATTCCGGAACATTTACTATTAATGCAAATGTATTTTCTGAAAGAACAATGCTCGAAGTTTACAATAATATTGGGGAATTAATTTTTAGTAAAGAAATGAATACCGGCCATGGGTTAATAAATGAAGTAATTGTTATTAAGGATATTTCATCTGGAATTTATATGGTGAAATTGGTGAGTGGGGATTTGGAAATGGTGGAGAATTTAATTGTGGAGTAGGTTAATTACTCTTTGTTTACTACAAATTCAATAAGAATATTTCGATTTTTCAGTTCTTCTTGACCTTCCGGCGTTTATATTATTAAGACAAATACACTGGATAGATTTATATCACCTGCAACTTTTGTTAAATTATAATTTACTCGAAGATGAAAACGGAAATGGATAAAACAGTAAATAATCGCAATAGTCTGGCTGCGTATTCAAAATTTGCAATTGCCTTACTGATTTTAAAACCTACTGTTAGTTTATCTGACGTTGTTTATACTGATATTGAACCTGATATTGTTTTAGCGAATGACGGTGAAGAATATACTATTGATTTAAATAGTGATTTTATTTCAGATTTTAATTTTTTGAATAGATTGTTCTCACTAGGAGGATATTACACCTCAGGCGGTTCTTACGAATTTTTGAAAATTTATGAAAGAATAATTGCCCGCACAATAAATGATGCAAGCTTTGCGGGATTAGAAGTGGATTATGGAACTACCTTTAGTTCGTTGCCAAGGTTTGTGCCATATGCATTAAACGATAATTCGTCTATTAATAGCGAACTAATTTTTCAGGAGGTAAATCAACAATTAATGGCCTTCAAAACAACTATTGATATATTCGGAAGCTTTATAGAATATGGTGGTTTATGGTATCCGGAAGTATTTGATCATTACCTTGGTGTTCGGTTTAAAGATAGTGTCGAAAATACCCATTATGGTTGGATTCGTTGTGATGTGAAAGATGAAGGCCGCACACTTGTTATTAAAGATTATGCTTATGAAACTACTCCTGACTACCCGATAGTTGCAGGTGATACATTGGAATATGTAGATGTAACTGAAGTTAATACCACACTTGATGCAACAGTATATAGTTTTGGCAAAAATATCTATGTCAATTGCGAATTATTTCTAAATTCTGAAATAATTATTTATGATATGAAAGGCAATATTTGTTTCAGTCAGGCATTAACCACTAAATCCCAATCAATTAACATGGCGGGCTTCTCGCCGGGAGTTTATTTAGTTTTGGTCAGGAAAGAAAATAAACAAGTCAATAAAAAAGTAATAATTGAATAAAAATATAATACTGAAATCGAATGCCGGAAATTATGGTTAGGAACATTTCAGGTCATGCTTCAAACAGTAAAGAATTTTATAAGTATGTCAGTTACGCCCAGCAATTCATAGATATGGAAATTGATAAGGTTCATTTTGCATTAAAAAACAACTAAAATGTACCTCTAAAAATTTACCAAAATATGCTAAATATGTAATTTTTACGTTATTTTTAGCCAATGAATTATTCAGCCCTGCAATACTTTTCAAGCACTTTTGGTTATGGTTCCAAAGGGATCATAACTACAACCCCCTGAAACTCCCGCTATATTCAACTTTCCCATCAATTAAAATTACTTCAAAAATTGCATAAAATGCATATTTTGGTAAAAATTCAGGCATAAAAAATTCGCGACTTTCGATGTCCTTCATCCTTCTTTGTCCTTCCTCCTTTTTCCATCTTCCATCAATACTCATACTTCTCCCCCCACCTTTCCTTTAAAAACCTCCTCATTTCATTCTCTTTTGCATTATTGCCGGGTTCGAAAATTTTTGTGCCGCTTAATTCGTCGGGGAGAAATTCCATGGGGGTGAAATTATTTTCGTAGTCGTGGGCGTATTTATATTCTTTGCCGTAATTTAATTCCTTCATTAATTTGGTGGGAGCATTTCTTATCGGTAAAGGAATTTGCAGATCACCTTTTTCTCTTACAATACTGGTAGCATTTTGTAAGGCGATATACGATGCATTACTTTTTGGCGATGTTGCGAGATATATAACGGTTTGTGCGAGGGTTAATCGGCATTCGGGATAGCCGAGCATGGTTACTGCCTGAAAACAACTTGTGGCTAATAATAATGCGTTGGGATTTGCGTTGCCAATATCTTCACTTGCAAGCACCAACATTCGGCGGGCAATAAATTTAGGGTCCTCTCCTCCTTCTATCATGCGCACCATGTAATACACCGCAGCATTCGGATCACTGCCACGCATACTTTTTATAAAGGCAGAAATAATATCATAATGTTGTTCTCCATTTTTATCATATAATACCAGTTTTTTTTGTGCAATTTGTTTTACAAGGTCGTTGGTAATAATTAATTTTTCTTCGGTAACCGATTCTTCAATTAATTCGAGCAGATTTAATAATTTTCTTGCATCACCTCCGCTTAATTGCAAAAGCGCTTCCTCTTCTTCAATAATTATTTTTCGTTTGGATAAAATTTCATCTTCGGTAATTGCACGCTGTATTAATTGTTGCAGATCTTCCTTGGTAAATTCTTTTAATACATATACCTGACTTCTCGACAATAAAGCGGAAATAACTTCAAAAGAAGGATTTTCGGTTGTTGCTCCAATTAATAAAATAGTTCCTTTTTCCACTGCACCCAGCAAAGAATCCTGCTGCGCTTTATTAAAACGATGTATCTCATCAATAAACAATACAATTTTACCTCCGCGCTCTCCTTTTTCAATAACCTCCCGCACATCTTTAACTCCTGAAGAAACGGCACTCAACGAAAAAAACGGAAGATTTGCCGACTTTGCTATAATATTGGCAAGCGTAGTTTTTCCAACTCCGGGTGGTCCCCAGAATATCATGGAAACAAGTTTTCCACTATGTATCATTCTCCGCAAAACCTGTCCCTCCCCTACCAAATGCTGCTGTCCGATAAATTCATCCAGGTTTTTAGGGCGAAGACGTTCAGCAAGTGGAATTGTGTTGAAAAGCATGGGGTAAAGTTAATGAAAAGATAAGGAGGACATTCATAGCGAACTATGATTGCAAATAGACCTCGTTTTCACCTTCGGATTAATTGTATAAAATTCCAATCAAACATGTGAAGCAAGAAATAGAAACACTTGGGGTTTCTGATAAACAATTAATTTTATTAATTTTGTTTATAATAAAGATTTAGAACCCAATAAAACTTCTGTCAATTGGAATTGCGGAGAACTTGGTTTGCTGAATTGTATTAAAGGACAATTGGGTTTGAAAAGCATGCACTATTTGCATTTATTAAATTTAACTACTCTATAATATGTACACCTACAAAATTCATTTACATAAGGAAACCGAGGGTGGATATACTGTTTCTGTTCCTGCACTCCCGGGTTGTATTACTTACGGTGAAGATGTTGATGAGGCTATCTCAATGGCAAAGGAAGCCATTCAATTGTATATTGAGGAGTTGCAGGAAAGAGGCGAAGTAATTCCGGATGACACAAATACATTGGAATACTCTTTAAACTTTGAAAAGGCATGAATCTAAATCCCAAACACCTGATTCGAAAGCAATGTAAGCAAGAGGATTCATTTATTCCTACATCAATAAAAATGCGGGATTTACCTTCTTAATTCAATACTCCCTTACTCCACATCCGGCTTCCTTCTCAAACTCTTAACATCCCCCTTTATCTTTTTCTCCTTTATCCTCTTCTCCTTAACCGCCTTCGGAGTTTTCGTTTTAATGCGTTTTTTAGCCGGTGTAAGAGCCTTAGTTATTAATTCATGCAATTTCTCTATTGCCTTGTTCTTATTTCCTGGCTTGAGCGTTGGGACACCCGAGTCTATTCATTCAATTCTAAAATTTCTACTGTGCCAATTTGCTCGGTGTTTTATGGATAACCAAACGAAAGTGTCGTTGGCACGATATATCGGTAACATCGAAATCAAAAGAGGGCTTAGTGCTGTAGGCACGGTATATCGGTAACATCGAAAACTAAAGTGAGCCCTAGTGCTGTAGGCACGACATATAAAAAGGCATCATGGCATAGATAATTTATAAACCTGTCATAAAATTTCTTAGGGACTAAATCAATTCTTTAAAAATATATTCTTCCTTATATTCAATTTCAAATTCAGTTAATAAATTTCTATACTCAGTTAAAAATGATTCCTTTTGATGATGTTGTTTTTGATTCTGAATATACTTGATGAGGTTTGGCACCTGAGATTTTGCATAGGAGAATCCCCCATAACCTCCTTGCCATTCAAATCGTGATTTTGTTAATTTTTTGTCATTTATCCATTTCGAACTTCCGGATTTCACATCTTGCATGAAATCAGCGCTTGATTGTGTAGTATGGAATCCTATAAGTAAATGTAAATGATCAGGCATACCATTTATACATAACATTTTATGTTTATTGTTTTGTACAATACCGGTTATGTATTTGTACAATTCCACTTCCCATTCAGGTTGGATTACGGCTGCCCGATATTTCGGCGCAAAAACATATTGATGATGAAATTGGGTGTAGGTGTTTGACATTGTTTTTAAGGTTTAAAAGTTAAATAAAGGATAATTGTCGACTAAGGTAAGATTTTTTAAAAAAAATTTGTTGTCAGAAGCTTAGAGAGTAAATCTACGTTAGCCTTGAAATTTTCTTACGCCATTGAGCTTCTTTATATTTCATCCGCCGCGGCGGATTTGGGTTTCTACCTATTCATAATGTTACCGATATTTCATCCGCCGCGGCGGATTGGGTTTTCTATCTATGAGTAATAACAGTTCCACTCCATCAATACATAATTTGTGTTATAGGTTTACCCACTAAAACCCAATAGAGACACCTCCATAAAATTTAGAGATATAACATTGATAATGCGCCTAGGGTTTTTTTCAGAAAATTAAAGAGTAACCGCACAAGACAGGAGGATTTGAAAAAAGGCACTTTTCTTGCTGTACTTAACAAGCGGGAATTGATAAAAATAACTTGACCTAAAAAAAAAATCGACAATTTGGAGACTGCTTTTGTTGAATTTTACTTGAAAAATAGAAGCTGGAAAAAGACAAGCAATTTAACCAAGAGGATTCATTTATTCCCACATCAATAAAAATGCGGGATTTACCTTCTTATTTCAATACTCCCTTACTCCACATCCGGCTTCCTTCTCAAACTCTTAACATCTCCCTTTATCTTTTTCTCCTTTATCCTGTTCTCCTTAACAGCCTTCGGAGTTTTCGTTTTAATGCGTTTTTTAGCCGGCGTGAGAGCGTTAATAATTAGTTCATGCAATTTCTCTATCGTCTTATTCTTATTTCTTAACTGAGACCTATCCTCATCACAAACTATACGCATAAAACCATCCTCCTGTATTCTGTTTGATAGTTTTTGCAATAATATTTCCTTTTGCTCTGCAGTCAGAATTTGCGAATCTGCCACAGAAAAATAAAGCTCCACCTTCGACGAAACTTTGTTCACGTTCTGTCCACCCTTGCCGCCGCTGCGGACAGCTTTGAAGGTACATTCTGGGGTGAGGTCGAGGGGAACATTTATTAATTTGTTAATTGCCAATTTGGTAATTTATTTACGTCAGGGAAATTTGATTTGTATTTTAAAGTTTAAGTCGATATAAAAAAATGAGCATTTTCAATTTGATAATTTTCAATTTATTAATTTATTAATTTATTTACTCCCGGAGAAGTATTCTTTAATTGAAACGTTTCGTAACCCCTGATGCTAATTCAATTTCCAATGGATAAATTAAGTTCCCTCCTTACGACCAATTAACAAATTGACAATTTAATAATTTTCAATTTAGTAATTTATTCACACCCGAAGAAGTTTTCTTCAATTAAATCAATTCGTAACCCCTGATGCTAATTCAATTTCCAATGGATAAATTAAGTTCCCTCCTATCGACCAATTATTAAATTGACAATTAACAAATTACCAAATGTCCTCACCCGCGCATTTTATCAAGAAGATCACTCAAAATCACCGCTTCTTTTTTGTCGAGTTTGTTGAGATTTAATTCGTAGGTTCTGATTTTTGAATCTATTTCTTTGAGTAATTTAATTCCTTTTTTGGATAACACAACGTCTACCTGCCGGGCATCGGTTTTACATTTTTTTCGTTCAACCAATCCTTTTAATGCAAGTTTATCAACCA
>JAYSYX010000283.1:0-3498 GCA_043727235.1 Bacteroidota bacterium | reverse complement strand
AGGAAGGAGATATCATTACAGAATTAAATGGCAATAAAATTATTACATACGATGAAGTAATGGAATTTATGGAAAATACCACACCGGGCGAAAAAATTAAAATTACCTATGAGCGTGAGGGCAAAAAAAATACGGTGGATGCTACTTTGAAAGAAGTAAAAAATATGAATTTTTATTTTAAGGATAACGAGGAAGGATTTGCACCAAATATTATTATTGACCGAATTGCTCCCTGTCCTCCCGGAAGTGCATACAGCTATAATTCCGGTGATGGAAAAAGAAATATAAATATTTGTATCACCGCTATAAAAAATACGGATAAAAAAGCTCCGTCACCAAATGGAAATTCGTCAGAGCTTAATCATCCATTGCTCGATCAAAAAAGTGTGAGTATCTATTCCAATCCGAGCGAAGGTGCATTTAATGTAAAATTTAATTTGCCTGAGACGGGAGATACAAAAATTGTGATCACCGATATTAATGGTAAAGAAGTGTATTCAGAAACATTCCTAAATTTTTCCGGCGCTTTTGATAAAACGATTACGCTTACAACAGAACCAAAAGGAACTTATTTTGTAAAGGTTTCCCAAAATGGTTATTCCAATACAAAAACTGTTGTTTTACAATAATTATATTTTATTGCATTTATATGGAGACCGGATCATTCCGGTCTTTTTTTTGTGCAATTTTTATTCTCTCTACCTGATATTCTTCCTCTAAACAGATACAAACATAACAGCTGTGTATATCAGATTTTAGAGTATTAATAAATTTTTTACATTCGCATCAACTAAACCCTAATCCTATGCTTAAGAATCTTTATTCATTTATTGTTATCGTTTTTCTATGCACCATTGTTAACTCACAGGTCATCATTAAGGGCCATGTTTCCGAATTCGACGGAGGCTCTCTTATCGGGGCAACAATTGTGGAAAAAGGCACCACGAACGGCACTGTAGCCGATATTGATGGTAATTTCACCATAACTCTTAACTCAACACCGGCAACCCTTGTTTTTACCTATGTGGGTTATGCCTCACAGGAAATTGAGGTAACGGCTCAAACAACATTACGGGTAATACTCGAAGCCGATTCCTATAGTTTAAGTCAGGTGGAAGTATTGGGAACAAGGAGTCTGAATCGTTCAGCAACCGAAAGTATGGTTCCAATTGATATCATAGATGTTGGTGCATTTACCGCTGCAAACGGACAATTGGATCTAAATCAGTTATTACAGTATGCAGCTCCATCCTTTAATTCGAATCGTCAAAGCGGAAGCGACGGAGCCGATCATATTGATCCCGCAACTTTACGGGGATTGGGACCTGACCAAACTCTGGTTCTAGTAAATGGAAAGAGATATCATCAATCATCACTAATCAATATTTTCGGAACCCGTGGTAGAGGAAACACCGGGACCGACCTAAATACTATTCCCGCCGCAGCTATTGATAGAATAGAAATTTTACGTGATGGGGCTTCGGCACAATATGGTTCTGATGCAATTGCCGGAGTAATAAATATTGTTTTGAAGGATGATGTTAACGAATTTACCGGTAATGTAAATACTTCCGGACATCTTGCACAATATAATTTTGATGAGGGTGCTATCGACGGTGAAAATTTGCAAATAAATGGAAACTATGGTTTCGATATTGGAGAAAAAGGATTTATTAATGTAACTGCTGATTATCATTATCGCGGACATACAAATCGCGCAGAATTTACAGGCGATTTTCCGGATAATATTGATGTGCGCAATCAATACGGAGATGCAGAGGTTACCGATTTTTCTGCCTGGTTCAATATGAAATATGAACTCGGAGGAAATGCGCATTTTTACGCATTTGGTGGATATAATTCAAGAGATGTTGAAGCATTTGCCTATACGCGCGATGCAAGCAGTCCTCGCACAGTTACTTCCATTTATCCCGATGGATTTGATCCCATTATTGCATCTATCGTAACAGATAAATCGGTTTCCGGTGGAATTCGCGGAGATATTCGTGGTTGGGATGTTGATTTTAATAATACATTCGGTGCAAATAAAATGCATTATTATGGAAGAGGAACATTAAATGCCTCACTAGGAGATGCATCTCCAACAGAATTTGATGACGGAGGATTTTCATTGGCACAAAATTCAACGAGCTTAAATTTCACGAAATATTTTTCCAGTGTGTTACAAGGATTAAATATTGCTTATGGTGCAGAATATCGAATTGATAATTATCAAATATTTGCAGGAGAAGAAGCATCCTGGTTTAATTATGGAGCTGTACTAATTGATGGGGAAGATACCATTGGAAGACCCGGTGGATCGCAGGGTTTCCCTGGTTTTCAGCCAAAAGATGTAACCGACGAATTTCGCTCAAATTTCGGAGCCTATTTCGATATGGAAACAAATTTTACTGAGCAATTTTCTGCGGATGCTGCTTTGCGGTATGAAAATTATTCCGACTTCGGAAATACATTAAACGGTAAATTAGCGGCACGTTTTGCAATAAATAAAAAATTTGCATTGCGCGGGTCATTTAGTACAGGATTTCGCGCACCATCTTTAGCACAAATTTATTTTAGTTCTACCTATACAAATGTAGAAGCAGGAGTAATTATTGATGAGGTAATTGCAGATAATAAAAGTACCATCGCACGTCAACTCGGCATTCCTGCCTTAAAACAAGAAGAAAGTATGAACGGAAGCTTTGGATTTACTGCAAAACCTATGTCGGGTTTATCCATCACAATTGACGGATATTATATCACTATTAATGACCGTATCGTATTAACGGACGGATTCGGAACAGATGATGATATTATCGGTGGAATTCTTTCTGATCTTAATGTTGGATATGCAAGATTCTTTACTAATGCTGTTGATACAAAAACAATGGGTTTGGATGTTATTCTTGCTTACAAAATTTATATGCAAGACAATGCATTGACATTTACTTATGCAGGTAATTTTAATCAAATGACCATTGAAAATATTTATACCAACGATTTACTTATAGGTAAAGAAGAAAATTATTTTAGTTTGCGGGAACAATATTTTTTAATAGCGAGTGCACCTCCGGCAAAAATGAATTTAACTGCAGAATATTCCACTAAAAAATTAAATGCAACACTGCGCGCCAATTATTTCGGCGAAATTAATTTAATTAATTACAGTGGACTGGAATATGTTTACGCAGCAAAAACAACCATTGATGCAAGTATTGGTTATGACATTACAAAAAATACACATTTAACCATAGGTGCAGCAAACTTGTTAAATACCTATCCCGATCCAACAGATCCATACGAAACCGAAACCGGTGGCGCCTGGGATGCAGTGCAAATGGGATACAATGGAACAGCAGTGTTTGCGAAGCTTGGGTTTAAGTTTTAAGGGTGAATGGTTAGTAGTGAATGGTGAGTGGGAAGGGGTGAGTAACTCAACTCAAACCTGAAAAGTCGCAGTCTGAGTTGTTGAAAATTGGTTCAATTGTAGCATCG
>JAYSYX010000282.1:0-9149 GCA_043727235.1 Bacteroidota bacterium | reverse complement strand
CCAATTCCGAATTAAATGCTGATATATTAATCAAGGATATAGAAACACTTTCGGAACAAACATTTTTTACACTCTGTTACAAATCTTTTACTTTACATTTTACCATTCCATTTACTGATCAGGCTGCCTTTGAAAATGCGGTTCATGCTTTAACAGCTGCACTTTTCATTATTGAAAATAATTCCGCACTAAACGACAAAACCATTGAGGACATTACACTTCAGGCTAAATTTTTACCACCTGTAAGCATGCGTCTGGAACTAATAAAAGGTATTAATAATTGTATTATTATTAACGATGCATACAGTGCCGATCTTGCATCACTTGATATTGCATTACACTTTTTATCGCACCATGGCACAGGGTCGCACAAGACGGTTATTTTAAGTGATTTTGATGAAAGTGGCGAAGACGCCCCGGTTTTATATGAAAAGATTGCCATTTTATTAAAGAAATTCGGGATAGAAAATTTTTATGGTATTGGTGAAAATATTTACTCGAATAAAAACTTTTTTGAAGATTTTAAAAGTGTATTTTTCCTGGATCGAAAAACTTTTACCGCACAATTTAATACATTAAATTTTGATAATGAGATCGTTCTTGTAAAAGGTGCCAGGAGATTTCAATTAGAAAAAGTAAGTTCATTGCTCGCATTAAAATCACACGGAACTGTATTAAAAATTCAACTCAATAATTTAGTTCATAATTTAAACAGGTATAGATCATTATTAAATCCGGGTGTAAAAACCATGGCCATGGTAAAAGCATTTTCTTATGGCAGTGGTCAAGCGGAAATCGCGCGATTATTATCACACAACCGGGTAGATTATCTCGCAGTTGCCTATGCTGATGAAGGAATTGAATTGCGTCGGCAGGGAATTAAATTACCAATAATGGTCATGAATCCCGAACCGGAAACTTTTGACCAGATCATTCAGTTTCAACTGGAACCCGAATTGTATAGTTTCAGGATTCTAAACAATTTTTTGGATATTCTTGATGCAAAACAAAATGCCGGACCTTTAGAAAATGTCAATGCATCAAATCAATTCCCTATCCATATAAAATTAGATACAGGTATGCACCGTTTGGGTTTTGAAGAAAATGACCTTGATAAATTACTTGAATTAATTTCAAACAACCCTCAAATAAGGGTTGCCAGCATATTTTCTCACTTAACTTCCGCTGAAGAGCCCAAACAAAATGCATTTACATATGGGCAGATCGAAAAATTTGAAATATGGTCGCAAAAAATCATGCATTCTTTACCCTATCCCGTTTTAAGACATATTGTAAACTCCTCCGGAATACCACATTTTATTGACGCTCAATATGATATGGTTAGACTTGGAATAGGTTTATATGGGGTTGACCCCTCGCAGTCCATGCAGGACACCCTTTTGCCCGTAAGTAGTTTGGTTACAACAATAGCCCAGATTAAGGAAATTAACCCGGGAGACAGCGTGGGATATGGCAGATCATTTATAGCGCAAAAAACCATGCGAATAGCAACAATTAATATAGGGTATGCCGATGGATTTTCCAGAAAACTAAGTAATGGAACGGGCAAAGTATCGGTGAAGGGTAAATTTGCACCTGTTTTAGGTAAAGTATGTATGGATATGACAATGATCGACATTTCGGAGGTTCCGGAAGCGAAAGAAGGTGATTCGGTGGAAGTATTTGGTTCTAATATTTCTATTACCGATCATGCTACACAACAGGGAACCATTGCCTATGAGGTAATGACCTCCATTTCTCAAAGGGTAAAAAGAGTGTATCTACAAGATTAGAGAGTTTTTATATCTGATTATGTATTTATTTCAATTGCCATTTTTTGGCAATATTCCCATTTATTAGTGACTTCCCGGATAAATTATTAACTTTATAGTTAGGCAAAGTGTAGGAAATTTAATCCTACTGTCTTGCCCGATATAAGGGAACCCGCTTTCTTTATATCAAAATAAAATTATATCGGGTGTGAAACAAACCCCAAAAATTATAAAACTCCTCTTAGTTTCACTCACTGTAATGGTTTTTTCCACTACAGTTTGGGCGCAGGATAATAATGTACAACATAGTCAGGCAATAAAATTTATTCCAAATCAAAATCAGTGGTTATCCAATATCTTATACAAAGCAGATTTTAGTTCCGGAACTGTTTATCTCGAACAAAATGCAATCACATTCGACCTTGTTGATCAAACGGACCTCATGAATGCGCATCACTCACATCATACCCAAAATGACGGAAGCGATGAGGAAGATATTATTCACAAACATGCATATAAAATGTTTTTTGAAGGTGCAAATATCAATGCACAATTAAGTAATAAAAGTCCGTCGAAAGAATATTATAATTATTTGCTTGGGAACGACCCTTCAAAATGGGCCTCAAAAGTTTCCGGTTTTGGAGAGATTACTTATAATAATTTATACAGCGGAATCGACCTGAGAATTTACAGTTCAGGAATTAATATGAAATATGATATTATTGTTGATCCGGGCTCTGATATTACTAATATTCAATTGCGTTACGAAGGTGTAGATGATATTCAAATACAAAACGGAGAATTATTTATTACAACCTCCATCACAAATATTACAGAATTAAAACCTTATGCATATCAAAAAAGTAAGGGGCAATTAATTGCAATTCCATGTGAATATGTTTTAAACGGAAATACAGTAAGTTTTTATTTTCCGGAAGGATATAATAAAAACCTCGAATTAATTATTGATCCGGAGTTGGTTTTTGCATCTTATTCGGGTTCGTCGGTAGATAATTGGGGATATACTGCAACTTATGATTCAGATGGTAATTTATTTGGCGGTGGAATAGCATTTGGTTCGGGTTATCCTACAACAGTAGGAGCTTATACAACTTCGTATCAGGGCGGTTCTACTGATATCAGTATTTCACTTTTCAGTGCCGACGGAACTTCTCTTATTTACAGCACTTATTTGGGAGGAAATAATTCGGAATTACCCCATAGTTTAATTGCAACGGAAGATGGCGAATTAATTATTTATGGAACAACCGGCTCCTCCGATTTTCCAATGTTGCCTTCCAGTTACGATGATACTTTTAATGGTGGACTTTCAGTTACAGTGGATGGTATTATAAATTTTTCATCGGGTATAGATATTTATGTTGCGAAACTTTCTACGGATGGAAGTACATTAATAGGGTCTACATTTATTGGTGGAACCAATAATGACGGAATGAATCTAAAATCAGGATTAACTACGCAATATAATTATGCTGATTTTGCACGAGGGGAAGTAATTCTTGACAATACAAATAATATTTTTGTTGCATCCAGTACAACATCTACAAATTTTCCGGTTACCGCAGGAGTTTTTCAAAGTACGTTATCCGGTGATCAGGAGGGAGTGGTATTTAAATTAAATGAAGACCTTTCATCACTTATATGGTCGTCATATATTGGCGGCAGTGAGGAGGATGGAGCTTATTCCATGAAAATTAATTCACTTGGAGAACCGGTAGTTTGTGGTGGAACTGCCAGTAATGATTTTCCCACTACAGCAGGTGTTTGGCACACAACTTATCTGGGGGGAATTACCGATGGTTGGGTTGCGAGAATTAGTGATGATGCAACCTCCATAATTGCCAGCACATTTGTAGGTACTAATAATTACGATCAATGTTTTTTTGTAGAAACAGATGATGCTGATAATATTTATTTCACCGGACAAACCAAAGGAGCATATCCGGTAACGGCAGGAGTATATACTGAAGCAAATGGAAAACAATTTATCACAAAATTAAATCCGGATCTCACAGTTGTAGAGTATTCCGCAATATTTGGATCAGGTGCTTCTGCAATTAATATTTCACCCAGTGCATTTTTAGTGGATGAATGTGAAAATGTGTATGTGAGCGGATGGGGTGGTTCAGTAAATGCCGGTTATAACATTGCAACAGGATATACAACCGGAATGACAATTACTCCTGATGCAATACAATCGACCACCGATGGTGATGATTTTTATTTTTATGTTCTGGCCAAGAACGGTCTTTCACTTTTATTCGCAAGTTATTTCGGAGGACCTACCAGTCCAGAGCATGTTGATGGAGGAACAAGCAGATTTGACAAGAATGGTGCAATTTATCAGGCAGTTTGTGCAGGTTGCTGGGGATTAAGCGATTTTCCTACAACAGCAGGCGCATATAGTGAAACAAACGGAAGTGATTTATGTAATCTGGGTGTAGCTAAAATTGATTTTAATCTCTCCGGAATATATGCTTCCGCTCTTGCAGAACCTTCACTTTCGGGTTGTGTTCCATTTGATGTCGATTTTACAAATACTAGTATCGGTGCTGTGGATTATATCTGGGATTTTGGTGATGGCACTCCAGGCTCCACTTTATTTGAACCTTCACATACCTATACAACTCCGGGAACTTATGATGTAATGTTAATTGCAATTGATTCCAATAGCTGCAATATTGCTGATACTTCTTATCTTGTAATAAATGTTTTAAACGATAGTATTTCAGCAACCTTCGAATATACGGGTGATGAAAATTGTGATAGCTTATTTGCAACATTTACAACTACAGGTGTACTTCTGGCTACCACAAGTTACGATTGGGATTTTGGTGATGGCACTTCTTCCACTTTAACAAATCCAACTCATACTTATTCAGAGCCGGGCGAATATATAGTTACCTTAATTATTACTGATCCTGAAAGTTGTAATGGTATTGATACGTTTTCAATCACAATAAATTATTTATACGAATTTAATACCGGATTTATATCGGAGGCATTGGGATGTATTCCTATTGATGCAACCTTTACGAGTAATTTTACCGACGGTGATACTTATTTGTGGGATTTCGGAGACGGCACTACCGATTCAGGGGTAAGTGTAATTCATACCTATACAATTCCCGGAGAATATTTAGTGCAACTGATCACTTATAATTGCGGAATTCCCGATACCGTTAGTCAATTAGTAATTATTGATGGATTGCCTACTGCTTTTTTCGACGATGACCCTTATTATATTATCGTAAACACATTGGTAACCTTTACAAATCTCAGCACAAATGCAGTAACCTACGAATGGACCTTTGGTGACGGAGGCACATCAACTGATAAAAATGCACAACATGTTTTTACAGAATTGGGAACTTATAATGTATGTTTAACTGCAACAAATACAAATGGTTGTTCAGATATTTATTGCAGAACAGTGCAGGCAGAAGCAGGAGGAGTTGTAGATATTCCCACTGCATTCACACCGAATGGTGATGGAATAAATGATGTTTTATTTGTGAAGGGATTTGGAATTGAAAATATGCAGTTATTAATTTTTAATCGATGGGGAGAATTAGTTTTTCAAACTGATAATTATAAAATTGGTTGGGATGGAAGTTATCACGGAAAATTACAAGAGATGGAAGTGTATGTTTATTCATTGACCGGAAATTTTGCTGATGGAGTTTTATTTGAGAAAAAAGGTAATATCACATTATTGAGGTGAGAAAAATTGTATCCATATTATTTGTGTTAATAGTAGTTCTCAAAACTGCTTCAGGGCAGGATGTACATTTCTCTCAGTTTTTTGCCGCACCACTATTGGTAAATCCTGCCAATACCGGGAATTTTAACGGATCTGTGCGTTTAGGATTAAATTATCGCGATCAATGGTCGAGTATTACTGTTCCATATAAAACTTTTTCTGCCTATAGTGATGTTGCAATACAACCAAAAAAATCTGTCAACAGATTGGGCCTGGGACTCGTTGCATTTAACGATCAGGCGGGAGATGGTGCATTAACCACAAATAAAATTTATTTATCGGGTGCATATCATATTGGATATACCGAAAAAGATGCGTGGAGATTGGCAATAGGATTAACGGGAGGACTTGTACAAAAATCTGTTGATCTTAATAAACTTACATTCGACAGTCAATGGAACGATTTTGAATTCGACCCCGCCTTATTAAATAATGAACCGGTTTCAACTGAAGGGCTCGATTATGTCGATCTTGGTGTGGGAGCATTATTAACTTTTATTCCTTATGAAGGTGAACGATATACTTTAGGTTTATCGGCATGGCATATCAACGAACCGGAAGAAACATTTTTTAATAATACCAATACCGTTGGTGTAAAATATACACTAACTGCCGGAGGATTTTTTGCCACTTCCGGGATTGCAAGTTTCCAACCGCAAATATATCTTTCCACGCAAAAAAATTCTTTAGAAATGGTTGCCGGAACAAATGTGAGTATACCAGTAAACGAAGAAGAAAATATGTATACCTCCATTTTTGTGGGAGGATGGTATCGTTACAACGATGCTATTTGGATGGTTGGAGGAGCACAAATAAATCACCTCACCGTTTCTGCCAGCTACGATCTCAATATTTCAAAACTCCGCACCGCCAGCAACACCTTGGGAGGCTTTGAAATTGCACTCGCCTACGTATTTAACAACAGAGATAAGAAGGATCCTTTGAAGTGTCCGGCTTATGAATAAAATAATGAAGGAATGAAAGAATGTAGGTGTTTTGCATCTTAGCTCCAAACTATAAATCAACTACGGTCTAACTTCAATTTAACCAAATATCCCTACGAAGGAATCAGTTACAATGCTTAAACAATTGTCAATTATCATTTCAGCCTCCATAGCTTCAGCGAAGGCGGCATTGTCAATTATCAATTAACTAACTGCGCTCATCAAATTTTTCGCAATCGACAAATGAAAAGCCGTTCCTTTTCCCGGTTTCGAATCTACCCAAATTTCACCGCCGTGGCGTTCTATTATTTTTTTGCAGATGGCGAGTCCAATTCCGGTTCCGGTGTATTCTTCGTGGGTGTGGAGGCGTTGGAAGATGACAAATATGCGTTGGAAATATTCCTGACTTATTCCGATCCCATTATCTTTAAATATTAATTCCCATTTATCGCCAAGATCGTTAACGGAAATAATTATTTCGGGTTTGCGTTTTTTGGCTTTGAATTTTATGGCATTATCTACAAGGTTTTGAAATACCTGTGTAAGTTGTAATCTGTTTCCATAAACTGTCGGTAAATTTTCCGACAATACCAATGCATCGTGCGATTCAATTTTATCTTTTAATACACGATTAATGGTGTTGAATATTTCGTTCAGATCAATTTTTTCGTAGCCGGTGTTAAATCTGTTGATGCGACTGTAATCCAACAGATCATGAATGAGTGTTTGCATTCGTTTTGCACCTTCTACAACAAAGCCCATAAATTGTTGTGCGTCCTCATCTAATTTATGAATATAACGTTTATCCAAAATTTGAATAAAACTTGTTATGGTGCGCAACGGTTCTTGCAAATCGTGTGAGGCCACATAAGCAAAATGTTCTAGCTCCTGATTTATTTGTGTAAGCTCTCTGTTTTTTTGTTCAAGGGCATCCTCCGTTTTCTTTTTCTTTTCAATATTTTCGATAATTGAAACTGTTATGATCTCATCCGTGATATCATTCATTGTAGATACTACAGCCTTGGCCCAAAATGAAGTTCCGTCCTTTCTAACATATTTTTTTTCGGTGATATAGGTTTGAATTTCCCTATTAAATATTTTCTCCATCCATTTTTTAGTGTTTTGGTAATCGGAGACATGGGTAATGTCTAAAAGATTTTTACCTTTTAATTCCACTTCGCTATATCCCATCATCTCTGCAAAAGAAGGGTTAAGATCATAGATAATTCCGGGGGTTTTTGTAATGAGAATTCCCATTGGAGAGCTTTCATATACAGCTCTGAATTTTTCTTCACTTTCAATTAAAGCTTGTTCACTTTTTTTCTGCGAATCAAGATCTTCTACTGAACCAAAAACAATATTTTCGGAAGCGGAAATTTTCATGATGCTTAAAGTGACTCTGGCCCAGGTAATTTTTTTATTCTTTTTTAAAAATCTTTTTTCTTTATAGATCTTATTCACCGATCCAATGATCAATAATTTCCAGTATTCAAGTGCGATATCTCTATCTTCCTCATAAATTATATCCAGAATATTCATTCTCTTTATTTCGTTCTGAGAATATCCCAAGCGATTTAAGAAGGAAATATTTGCGTCAACAAAATTACCGTCAAAATCAAGAAGCATAATACCTAGCGATGAATTTTTAAATACAGTTTCAAATCGGGCTTCACTTACTTCAATTTTATCCTGAGTATTTTTACGCTCTTCAAGATCGCGAATTACAAAAATTTGCAATTCCTGATTTCTGAATGATATTGATTTACCTGTTGCTTCAATATTTCGTGAGGTCCCGTCTTTTCTTAAAATTTTGGAGGTGTATAGGTGATTTGAATTTGTGGAAACTAATTCATCCTCCTTGCTGCTATAGTCAGGGTCAATAAATTGAACAAAGGGTTTACCTATTATTTCTTCCACAGAATCATAACCTAAAATATTAACCAGGGCATTATTTACCATTTGGAATTTATCCTCAAAAACGATAGCCATACCATCCAATACGTTATCAAAAAAGAATTGAAGCCTTAATTCATTTTGCTCAATTAATTTATGTTTTTGAATGATCTCTGTAATATCGCGCCCAATGCAATATATAAGATTTTTTACCTTGTCGATTCCGGCATCAAAAGATATTGTTTTTACCGCGCCATTTTTACTATTAATTCTGAGCTCATAATTTGTTAGGTCGAAATCTCCGGAGCGAATGCGTTCAACCTGATGCAACGCATTTGCAAGATCTTCCTTTACAACAATATCCCATCCACCATTAAGTGCAAATAATTCTTCCCTGGAATACCCTGAAATTTTTACATACGATTCGTTAAAGTCAATAATTTTCCCTTCAGCATCTGCGATCATCATAATATCCAGCGACATTCGAAAAAATAATTCAAAGTCTATTGATACTTCCGGTTTAATTAAGGTTGCCTTTTCAGTCATCAGATTAAATAAATTCATGCCATCGATAAATGGTTATAAATTCCCCTGTAAATTTATTGCTAATTTTTGGGGTTTTCCTATAATTATCACTCCCTATTCACTAAAGGCGGTTCGGATGCCGGACCAAATTTTCGTTGAATAAATGGATTAATAAATACAACTGCCAGAATAAGCAGGGTTCCAACATAAAATCCCGGCTGCAGGTAATCA
>JAYSYX010000281.1:0-3506 GCA_043727235.1 Bacteroidota bacterium | reverse complement strand
GTATTGTGCCCGTCTTGAATAAAGGTTGTTAGCGGAGTCAGCATCCTGTAGAACTCCAGTTCATTCATAGGATGATCAATGGAATTATAAATGCTATCAAATTTATTATCTACTTCAGCCTTGCTTTTATAGAGATAAAGTATTGGAAGTTTTTTCTCTAATTTGTCGCGCCAGTAGGCGAGATCCTCTTGTAGTTCCTCCACACTAAAAACCTTTGTAAAAATGGTGTCTAATTGCGTATAAGCTACATTCGAATTGAAAAGAATAATAAATATAAGAGACAACTGAATTTTGCTCATAGGTAAATGGTGGTATCACTCATAGAAAACTGTTCTTATTATTTTGATATAAAAATAATACTATTGTATCAAGATAAGCGAAGATCTCCTGCTTGAAAGCAAATTTCGCTATTTCAAATTTCAATTTGTAGTTAACTGGTCTTTTTTGTCTTTAAAAAAAATGCTATGATAGCCGTTGTCAATAGTCCCATTAAAAAAGCCCCAATTAACCCTTGAATGACATAATTTTTGAGATTAAAATAATTTTCCGCTTCAGTTTGTGTTTTCACTCCCTGGTCTACTGAATATTTGATCACATTTGGAAAATATTCCGGTGTAATAATGGTGGAAGTTATAAATTGGGTCAATGGACTGAATGCGGTAATAATGATGGTGATGATCAATCCGCAAATAAAACCTTGTTTATAATTCATTGAACCCTTATAAAAACGTTTACGTTTTTCCAGCAATGCAAAAAAGTAAATTGCAACTGCGGGAATGGCAATGAGGTTTGTAACTGTTGCATGTTTATCGATATGTGTGCTGTGAAAGCCTGCTATTTTTTCCAAAAACATCCATGTTAAGGTCATTAACACGAAAATGATAGCCCATTTAAATTCTATTTTAATATTTTGCATATTATTTTCTTTTTAGGTTTTTTTCGTAAGTATCTATCCAATCCTGTACTTTTATTTTTTGGCATAGTTCGCCAATTAAGGCAAAAGGTATTTGATCTGTCTTTTTAAAACGTATGCAACTTTTACCCATATCGAGTTTTGTCTTGTTGTGTTTGGGATATTCTTTTGTGAACCAATCCAATAATTTTTTATCGGAATATATTCCCATATGGTACACTGCAATAAAATTCTTTTGGGAAGCAACACTCATAAATGGTAATGGCGTGGCAGGGTCACAATGATAACCCTCGGGATAAATGGAAAAGGGAACACAATATCCAATTCCAAAATTGCTGAATGTCTCTTTAAATCCCTTAGGTAAATTTTTTATAATAGTTTGTCTCAATTTTTTCATAACCTCCTTGCGATCATCAGCAATGGTTTCAACATAGTTTTCAAAAGTCATCTTTGGGTGCTTTTTGTTTGGTCCTGCAATGATAATAAAATCTCCGGATTTCATCAATATCTGATCTGAACACTCTCAAAAGGGTTAAAAGTATCTATATTTTATCGGGAATAAGCTCCAACCTATAAATCAATATTTTATTTTTTATGGTTTCTGTCGTAAGAAAGTTTGATAAGATCGAAGACAATATTATCAAATTCTTTAATATCCTGAATTATAGCCATATGCGATATGCGTGGCATGGGACCTGTCATCTTTGTTTTCTGAATCCTTTCATCAAAAGCTTTGTCACCCAAGTCCATACCTAAGCGAATTTCACCGGGTTTTACATTTATTGCAGCAAATTCTTTTACAGCAGTAAATGACAGGTAAGTTTTTTTAGGGATGAGCTGGGTTCCCTGAAAATTTGATATTATTTTTTCTGATATCGATTCAAAAAGTGGTCGTATGTCAGGGCATTTTATAAATTGATTTTCCAGAAGAATATTTTCATCAACATAAACAGGATTTCCATTATTGAAATTCATTCCAATAATAAATTGCGCCTGCATATGATTTAAACCATGTCCTTTTTTGAGCCACTCTAACAGATCGTTTCGTTTTTCAATACCGGAAGCTTTTACAATTTTAAGCCATTCGGCTATAGAATTTCCTGTTTTCTCCTTTGCAGAATCAATAAATTCTTTTTCCAGTTCTCCTGATGTTTTTGCCATATTATTAAGTTATTTATCTCCAAATTCCTAAAATAAATCCAACCAAAGTAAAATAGATAGTAATATACCCACCATTTATAAGGATGTATTTCCAACTGCGTTGTTCAAACAAGGATACGATAGTAAATATAAGTGCGGAAAATCCAAATCCCGCGAGGAAACCTGCAGTGGCACCCCAAATATAATCTGTTTCCGCATCCCCTAAAAAAAATGCCATGTTATAACTAATGATCAGAGAAAAAAGAAGGGTAAGACTATATGTTTTTCCAGGATTTTCGCTTTTCATGTCCTCCTCAGTGAATTTATTTTCCCGCATCCATGCCTTGTAGAACAGGAGGGGAGAATACCAAATTGCACCAAGTGCTAAATTCAATACAGCACAGGTAATTACTGCCAAATGATTAATATACATTTCGTCCATAATTTTTTTTAGGACAAAGTAAAGTCGTTATTATCGAAGTGTATTGGAAAAAATTAACCTTATCCTACCGCGATATAGTTTGTATAAGAATTATTCAATTGTAAAAATTGTGTGGGAGTAAAACCCGAGAAGTTTTTAAAATCGTTTATAAAGTGTGCCTGATCGTAGTAACCACTTTCAAATGCAATGCCCGTCCAATTGGCACGCGCACTTTTTTCTATTTCAGTTATTGCCTTTTGAAAACGAATAACTTTCAGGAAAGCTTTGGGGGTTAAGCCTACATTCTCTTTAAATATATTTATAAGATGTTTATGCGAGTAACCCACTTTATCGGCAATTTTTTCAATTGTCGCGATATTTGGGAAACGAAGAATTTCTCCGACTGCGAAATCAACAAAGGGATTTAATTGCATTCTTTTGCCAAACACCTTCAAAAGTTGTTGCTCCACGCATTCGAATTTTAGCTGAATGTTGTTTATGCCCAGCAATCGTTCACGAATATTCAATATTTCATTTGTAAGCACCAATTCACCATCAACCACACAATCGGTGAGTTCATTCAGCGGCATTTCAACAAAGGGATATGCCTTTCCCTTATGAAAATTTATAATGAACATTTCACTGTCGCGGCCAGATGGTATTGTAATAAATTTATTGCGTATTCCGGAGAACCAAACATTTTTGCAGGATTGTATTTCTTTTAAGGTGTGATTGTCGTAAATAAATTTAGGATAATCGGTAAGATCTATCACAACATTGATATTTCCATCCGGCAAAAAACGGTCTACTGTATGGGTCGGATTAAAATCCCTATAATAGATAAAACTCTCCACAAATTGGCTGAGCGGAAATTGTGGTGAATAAATTTCATATACCATAACATTTGAATTATATTTTTAAGATTCTATATTATCTTCCCTAACATCAGTACGATTTAAATAAGGAATCCAATACAAGATAGAGAATAAAAATACAAAACATTTATTTCTATTATTTTAACTAAAAATAACA